>JANXZC010000015.1 GCA_025355725.1 Syntrophus sp. (in: bacteria) | reverse complement strand
TTTTAGAGACCTGACCCCCAGATTACTTGCTTGGAAGATGATTTGTTGCTTGTCTTTGGGAAGGAATCCTGATATATTCCGCACCCTCTGATTATAATACAAGGAGATTTAAGAGTTTATGCACAATCCGAATTTCAGCTCCGGCCCTTGCAGCAAGCGCCCCGCGTGGGGTTTCGACGCCCTGGAAGGCGCCGCCGTCGGCCGTTCCCATCGCTCAAACCTGGGCAAGGAAAAGCTCGCCCTCGCCATCTCGGAAACGAAACGCATCCTCGGGATTCCTGAGGATTATCTGTGCGGCCTCATGCCCGGCTCCGATACCGGGGCCTTCGAGGCGGCCATGTGGAGCCTGCTGGGCCCGGCGCCGGTGACGGTCCTGGTCTGGGAGAGCTTTTCAGAAGGATGGGCCACGGATATCAGCAAGCAATTGAAGCTCAAGCCGACGGTGATGACGGCGGATTACGGGAAAATACCCGATCTGGCGGCCATCGACTGGACGAACGACGTCGTTTTCGTCGCCAACGGGACGACGAGCGGCGTGAAGGTCCCCCACTGGGACTGGATACCGGAAGCAGGCGCGGGTGCGGCAAGCGCCCCAACGCCGACAGTAGCGGCCGGAAACGGAGCCAAAATCGGAGGAACATCTACCATCGCCCTAGCCCCCGACGGCAGCACCTCCGCCGCCCGACGCCAGGGCCTGACCCTGTGCGACGCCACGAGCGCCGCCTTCGCCATGAACATCGACTGGACGAAAATCGACGTCCTTACCTTCTCCTGGCAGAAGTGCCTGGGCGGGGAGGCCGCGCACGGAATGCTCGTTCTCAGCCCCCGGGCCGTCGTCCGTCTCGAATCATACGATCCCCCCTGGCCCATACCGAAGATCTTCCGCATGAAGAAGGGCGGAAAGGTCAACGCTGGTATCTTTATCGGCGACACCATCAACACCCCCTCTATGCTCTGCGTCGAGGATTACCTGGACGCCCTGGCCTGGGCGGAGTCGATCGGCGGCCTGGCGGGGCTGATCGCAAAGAGCGAGGCCAACCTGAAGATCGTCGAGGAATGGGCGGCGCAAAACCCCTGGGCGGCGCTCCTGGCGGCGGATAAGGCGATCCGCTCCAATACGTCGGTCTGCCTGACCGTCGCGGATCCAAAGGTGGCGGCCCTGCCCAAGGCGGAGCAGGAAAAGTTTCTCAAGGGCCTGGCCGGCGAGTTGGCGAAAAAGAAAATCGCCTACGATATCAACGCCTATCGGGACGCTCCCCCCGGCTTCCGGTTCTGGTGCGGCCCCACGGTGGACAGCGCGGATCTGAAGACGGCCCTGGAGGAGTTGGGAAGGGCGTGGAAAGAGAAACAGTGAGGGGTAATGGTAAAAGCAAATTGGGGGAAATAGGGGCTCTGTCCCTGATTAATCAAGTAAAGACCTGACCCCCAGATGAAGAAGAGAGGAGTTTTATGAAGAAAGTTTTGATCAGTGATACCCTGTCCAAGGAAGGGATCGAAATTCTGCAGAATACGCCGGGGATCGAGGTGGATGTGATGACGAGCCTGACCCCGGATGAGCTCAAGGGCGTCATCAAGGATTACGACGGCCTGGTTATCCGGTCGGCAACGAAAGTCACGCCGGAGGTAATCACCGCGGCGGAGAATCTCAAGGTCGTCGGACGGGCGGGGATCGGTCTGGACAACGTAGACGTCCCGGCGGCAAGCAAACGGGGCATCGTCGTCATGAACACCCCCGGGGGTAACACCATCACGACGGGAGAGCACGCCATCGCCATGATGCTCTCGCTGGCCCGGGAAATCCCCCAGGCCACGGCCTCCATGAAGGGGGGCAAGTGGGAAAAGAAAAAGTTCATGGGGGCGGAGGTTTTCAACAAGACCCTCGGCATCGTCGGCATCGGGCGGGTGGGAGCTATTGTGGCGGACCGGGCCCAGGGCCTAAAGATGCACGTCGTCGCCTACGATCCCTTTATCTCCCCGGAAGCGGCGGGGAATCTGGGAATTACCCTAGTGAGCCTCGACGAACTCCTCAAACAATCCGATTTCATTACCGTGCACACCCCCATGACGAAGGAGACCCGGGGCATTATCAATGCCGTCGCCTTCGGAAAAATGAAAAAGGGCGTCTTCATCATCAACTGCGCCCGGGGGGGGATCATCAGTGAGAAAGACCTCTATGACGCCATCGTCGCCGGAAAGGTGGCCGGCGCGGCCCTGGATGTCTTTGAGGAGGAACCGACGAAGAACACGGCGCTGGTCGCCCTGGAGAACGTGATCTGCACGCCCCATCTGGGGGCCTCGACGGACGAGGCGCAGGTCAACGTGGCCATCGCCGTCGCCGAGCAGATCGCCGATTACCTGACGAAGGGGGAGATCCGCAACGCCGTGAATTTCCCCTCCGTGAGCGCCGAGCTGCTGATGGTCATCCAGCCCTATCTGGACTTGGCGGAGAAATTGGGGCGCTTCCATGTCCAGCTTGTTCAGGGGGCCATCGAGGAGGTCATCATCGAGTACAGCGGCAAGATCCTCAATTACAACGTCGCCCCCCTGACCATCGCGATCCTCAAGGGGCTGCTGACGCCGATCCTCAAGGAGAGCGTGAATTTCATCAACGCCCCGGTGGTGGCCAAGGAGCGGGGGATCAAGGTGATCGAGGCGAAGAACAGCGACATGAAGGACTATACGAGTCTAATTTCCCTGACCATCAAGACGGCCCAGGAAAAGTCGCATATCGCGGGGGCCCTCTTCGGGGTCCAGGACCCGCGGATCGTGCAGTTGAATAAATTTACCTTGGACGTGGTCCCCGAGGGCCATATGCTCGTGATTTACAACTACGACCGCCCCGGCGTCATCGGCAATATCGGCACGACGCTGGGGGCCAATCAGATCAACATCTCACGCCTCCATCTGAGCCGCGAGGAGGCGGACCAGGAGGCTCTGGTGATCCTCAGCACCGACGGCTCAGTCCCGGAGGAGGTCATCACCAAGCTGCTGAATCTGCCCCATGTGATCTCGGTCAAAGAGTTGGATATGTAAAATAAATAAATAGGGGCGCTGTCCCTATTTAATGAGGAGAATGAAATGGCAAACGTAATCGTCGTCGGGACGCAGTGGGGAGATGAAGGCAAGGGCAAGGTCGTGGACCTCTATGCGGAGCATGCGGACGTTATCACCCGTTTTCAGGGGGGGAACAACGCCGGCCATACCCTCGTCGTCAAAGGGGTGCAGACAATCCTTCATCTGATTCCTTCGGGGATCCTCCACGATCAGAAAATCTGCGTCATCGGCAACGGTGTCGTCGTCGATCCCCAAGTGCTCCTGGAAGAAATTGACGAACTCAACAACCGCGGCCTTTTCCCCCCCAACACCCGCCTGTACATCAGCGAAAAGGCCCATCTCATTATGCCCTATCACCGGCGGCTCGATCAGGCGCGGGAAGTGAGGCGGGGCGGCGGGAAGATCGGGACGACGGGCCGGGGCATCGGACCCGCTTACGAAGATAAGATAGCCCGGGTGGGCATCCGCATCGGAGATCTCTTCGACAGCGATTATTTTCGGGAAAAGCTCCTCCGCAACCTGGAGGAAAAGAATTTTCTCCTCACGAAATATTTCGGCGAGGAATCGGTGGATGCGGAGGCGATTTTCGCGGAATATGAGAGCTACGGGAAGCGCTTGAAGCCTTACGCCGCCGACACCGCCGTCATCCTGAACCGGGAGCTGCGACGGGGCCGGAAGACCCTTTTCGAGGGGGCGCAGGGATGCCATCTCGACATCGACCACGGGACATATCCCTACGTAACATCATCCAATACG
Source organism: Syntrophus sp. (in: bacteria) (assembly GCA_025355725.1). Taxonomy (GTDB): domain Bacteria; phylum Desulfobacterota; class Syntrophia; order Syntrophales; family UBA8958; genus UBA8958. The sequence continues at coordinate 3,962 of JANXZC010000015.1, read as the reverse complement.
GTTGCGGCCAGCGCCTTTTCCGGGACGGGCGTGGGACCGTCGGCGGCCTTCGCCGTCGTGGGGATCTGCAAGGCCTACACGACAAGGGTCGGAAGCGGTCCTTTCGTCACCGAGCTGTCCTGTGAGATCGGGCAACGTATCCAGGACGTGGGGAAGGAATTCGGGGCCACAACGGGTCGTAAACGGCGGTGTGGCTGGCTGGATATGGTCCTGGTCCGGCATGCCATCATGGTCAGTGGGATCACCGGCATCGCCCTGACCAAGCTGGACGTCCTGACGGGGATCGAAAAACTCAAGATCTGCGTGGGCTATCGTACGGCCGAGGGAGAGGTGATCAGTGAAGCCGTCCCCGCGAACCTGCAGATACTGTCGACCTGTGAGCCCATTTACGAAGAGATCGACGGCTGGAAGGAGGATATTAGCCAGGCCCGGAGCATCGAGGAATTACCGAAGAACGTCCGGAAATATCTCGAACGGATTGAAACTCTGGCCGACACCCGGCTGGTCCTTGTCTCTGTGGGGGCGGCGCGGAACGAAACCATCGTCCTGAAGAATCCCTTCTCCGCATAATAATGGGATTTCATCTCGGATTCAAACTATTCTTGACAATTCGCCTGACTAGCTGATATGGAATCGGGCTTTCATTTGGTTACCGGGGACGTTAGCTCAGCTGGTAGAGCAGCGGACTTTTAATCCGTTGGTCGCGGGTTCGATTCCCGCACGTCCCACCACTTTATAAAATAAAGAAGATGCAAGGGGTTTATTGTGGGCAGTGTCGTAAAAAAGCGAAAAAAGAAGATCAGCAAGCACAAGTACAAAAAGAGACTCAAGGCCAATCGCCACAAGAAGAAATAAGGCTTTTCTGTTGTGGAAAATACGGGAATCGGGGGACACCATACTATTTTTCCGAAAAAGTAGTATGGTGTCCCCCGATTTCTCCCCATGCACTCATGCATAGATGTGCTGTTTTGCATAAGGTAATTTTGCGCATCTACTAACCAGCCAAGAACATAACATCCATCTTATTAGCTACTTTCCGCATAACCACTCCTGGCGCAATATTTGCACTCGCCAGCGTAGCCGGTTCTTTTTCCCATAATTTTATTTAAAGACAAACCTGATCTGAAGGCACCATACCTCTTTTATAAATGATTAGCATGGTGTCCCCAGATTAAAGATCCCCAAAAAATTAAGGAGGTAGATGCATGTCAAAGTACGGAAACAAGTTAGCCACGCCCGAACAGGTGGCATCTCTCGTTCGGGATGGCATGTGGTTGGACTTCGGCACGGTGCAGGCGCCACGGGCCTTCGACCGGGCCCTGGCCCAGCGCGTCGGAGAGGTGAAAGACGTTAAGATCCGCGCCCTGGGTCATCTGACACCGCTGGAGGTCATGGAGAAAGACCCGGAGGCGAAGAGTTTCTGGCTCGGTAACTGGCACATCCTGGGCTGGACGCGGAAATACATCGCTGAAAACCGGGGAACCCACATCCCCTACAACTTCGGCGAAGCGGCACGCTATTACCGGGACGGCCTAGACGTGGACATTGCCATTCAAACCGTCACCCCCATGGACAAGCACGGGTATTTCAATTTCGGACCCCTGTGCAACTTCAAAAAGGCCGTCTTTGAACGGGCCAAAATAATTGTCGTCGAAGTTGTTGAGGATATGCCCTGGTGTTATGGAGGCTACGATGAATGCATTCATATTTCCGAAGTCGATTATGTCATCGAAAACAAGACGGATAAAATAATCACCATCCCCTCACCCCAACCGACGGATGTGGAAAAAAAGATCGCCGAATATATCGCCGAGATGATCCCCAAGGACGGCCCGACTATCCAGGTCGGCATCGGCGGCTTGCCCGATACGGTGTTGCGCCTTTTGGCCGACAGCGGTGCCCGGGATATCGGCATTCACACGGAGATGGTCACGGAAGGGATCGCCGACCTCCACGAAGCGGGCCTGATCACGGGGAAAAAGAAGTCATTCCTTCCCGGCAAGATCGTCTGGGCCTTTGCCATCGGGAGCCGCAAGCTCTACGACTGGATAGACCACAACCCCGCGTTGGCCATGTATCCCGTGGAATTCACAAATGACCCCTATATCATCGCCATGAACAAGGATCTGATCTCCATCAATGCCTGCCTGGGCGTCGATCTCCAGGGTCAGGTAAGCTCAGAATCCATCGGCCCTGCCCAGTATTCAGGGACGGGGGGACAGTTGGCCTTCGTCCGCGGGGCCTATTACCGCGCCACGAAGGGGCAACCGCCCCTGGGCTATGCGGAGAGCAAGTCGATCCTTGCCTTCCAGTCCACCTACACGGACAAGAACGGCAAGCTGAAATCGAAAATCACCCCTACCCTGCCGCCGGGCGAGATCGTCACGGTGCCCCGGGTGGACGTATCTTATCTAGTCACAGAAAATGGCGTCGCCTATCTGAAGGGTCTTTCCATTCCTGAGCGGGTCCTCGCCATCACCAAGCTCGCCCATCCCGACTTCCGGGATGAGTTGCTGGAGGAAGCAAAAAAAATGCACTGGCTCAACAAGCAGTGGTTTCTGGGGACCATATAAAATTAAGGAGGAAGTATCACCATGGAAATCAAAAAGATTTGTGTTTTAGGTGCGGGCCTGATGGGCAACGGAATCACCCAGGTATGCGCCCAGGCGGGCTTCGAGGTGGCCATGCGGGACATCGAGCAGCGGTTCATTGACGGGGGGATGAAGACGATAACGAAGAATCTCTCCCGGGATGTAGAGAAGGGCAAGCGGACCAAGGAAGACATGGACGCTATTCTGGGCCGGATCAAACCGACCCTGGATCTGAAGGAAGCGGCCGCCGGGGCCGATGTAGTGGTGGAAGTGGTCATCGAGGTCATGGACGTAAAGAAGCAGGTTTACAAGGAGCTGATGAGCATCGTCTCCAAGGACTGCCTCTTTTTTACCAACACCTCCGGTCTGAGTATCACGGAGATGGCGGCAATGACCGACCGTCCCGCCAAGTTCATCGGGACCCATTTCTTCAATCCCGTGCCGGTGATGAAGCTCCTGGAGATCATCCGCGGCCATGAGACATCGGACGAGACGGTAGAAATCGCCAAGGCCTGGGGTAAGAAAATCGGCAAAGAAGTGGTCGTGGTGAAAGAGGCCCCGGCCTTTGCAGTGAACCGGATCCTCTGCACCATGCTCAACGAGGCGTTTTTCGTCCTGGACGAAGGAATCGCCGAGGCGGCCGACATCGACAAGGCCATGGTGCTGGGCTGCAACCATCCCATCGGCCCCCTGGCCCTGTCGGATCTCGTAGGTAATGAGACGCTCCTTCGGGTCATCGAGGGGCTGCACCGGGAATTGGGGGACAAGTACCGTCCCGCACCGCTGCTCCGTAAGCTGGTCCGGGCCGGACGCTTCGGCCGTAAGACGGGCAAAGGGGTTTACGACTACTAGGGAGGCAATCGGTAGTTTCTTTGGATGACTGTTGTAACGGCATATGATTCCGCACCGTGACGCCAATTTGTTTATGATAACAAAATCTTGATAGTAATTTAAAGGGAGGAAGGACAAATGGATTTTGAATTGACCGAAGAACTCAAGATGTTGAAGGACATGGCCTACAAGTTTGCCCTGGCGGAGTTTACGCCCCTGAGCAAGGAAGCCGACGAGCACGAGAAATACACCCCCGAGATCCGCAAGAAAGCAGCGGAAAACGGCTTGGTAGCCGCCTGGATCCCCGAGGAATACGGCGGCGCGGGCGCGGGCATCCTGGGCAATGCGATTATTACGGAGGAACTATCCAAGATTGACATGGGTATCGGCCTGAACGTTGTCGCCGCCTGTTTCGGTTGCGAATCGATCTTCCAGTATGGCTCGGAAGAGATGAAACAAAAGTATCTGCCCCCGGTATGTCGCGGGGAATGGGTCAGCGCCGGGGCCTTCACGGAACCCAACGCCGGGACCGACGTCTCC
>JANXZC010000014.1 GCA_025355725.1 Syntrophus sp. (in: bacteria) | reverse complement strand
TAATAGACATTTAGCGCTAAATGTCTATTAGTAAGTCTGACCCCATTAAAGGTGAATATGATGACAGATACCATAAGAATCGACAGCATGCGTCGAAAGATCAGAACGGTCCATTTTGTGGGCATCGGCGGGATCGGTATGAGCGGCATTGCCGAGGTACTCCTTAACCTTGGCTATGGGATTACCGGGTCGGATCTCGGTCAGACGGACATTACCCAGCGTCTGACCTCGCTTGGCGCTGTCATCCATAAGGGACATCATGAATCGAATGTCGGCGATGCCGATGTCGTCGTAACCTCGACGGCTGTGAAGAAGGATAATCCCGAGGTAATGGAGGCCCACCGGCGAAATATACCGGTAATTCCCCGGGCGGAGATGCTGGCGGAACTTCTTAAAATGAAATTTTCCATAGCCGTCTCGGGAAGTCATGGCAAAACAACAACGACCTCGATGATTTCAACAGTTCTGGCCTATGGCTGTCTGGACCCGACCATGGTCATCGGGGGAAAATTGGCCAGTATCGGCAGCAACGCCAAAATGGGGGATGGTGAAATCATTGTGGCCGAAGCGGACGAAAGCGATGGTTCCTTTCTGAAGCTGGCCCCCTGTCTTGCCGTAATCACCAACATCGACCGGGAGCATCTCGACTATTATCGGGATATCGATGAAATCAAAGACGCCTTCCTGCAATTCGCCAATATCGTACCTTTTTATGGTTCGACGGTGCTCTGCCTCGATGATGGGCACGTTAAGGAGATTCTGCCGCAGATCAAGAGAAAGACTATCACCTACGGAATGGACCTCCCCGCAGACTACCGGGCTACAGATATCAGTATCTGTGGTGGGTCGACAACTTTCACCGTCCTGTTCCGTGAAAAGCGTCTCGGCGTCGCCACCCTCAATGTTCCGGGAATGTTTAATGTTTACAATGCATTGGCCACAATAGCCGTAGCAAGGGAAGTTGATATGGATTTTCAGGCCATTGCCGATGGGCTGAAAACATTTGTCGGGGTGCATCGGCGGCTGGAAGTGAAAGGAACGGTTCGAGATGTAACCGTTGTTGATGATTACGGTCATCACCCGACCGAAATCCGGGCGACCCTGGCGGCGGCAAGACAAGTCTGGAAGGGCAGGCTGATCGTGATCTTCCAGCCCCATCGCTATACCCGGACCAAGGCCTTGTTTCAGGAATTTATCGAAGCTTTTCCCGATGCCGACATCCTGATCCTTACGGATATTTATGCGGCAAGCGAAGCACCTATCCCGGGGGTCCATGCGGAGATACTCGGTGCCGCTATTCGGGAGCATGGTTCCAAAGAAGTGCTTTATATGGCCGATTTTAAAGACATTACAGACAAACTTCTCGCCATCGCCGGACCTGGAGATGTTATTATCACTCAAGGGGCGGGTACGGTCTGGAAAATAGGCGAGGACTATTTGCAAAGGGCAGCCCGGGGATGAATGAAGCATTGCGACAGGAATTGGAAAGACTGATGGGAGGGGGCGTTCTCTTCGATGAACCACTGAGCCGCCATACCTCCATGGGTGTGGGCGGTTGCGCTGACGCCCTCGTTTTTCCCGGGAACAGGGGGCAACTGCGCGACCTGATATCGCTATTCAAGAGAGAAGGAATCCCCTATGTCCCGGTTGGCAACTGGACCAACATGATCGTGCGGGACGGCGGTTTCCGGGGTGTCATCATCGGCCTCAAGCACATGAATGATTCCAAACTTTTTCAGGATCCCTCGGGTGATCTTTTCTTGGAGGCCGATGCCGGTGCTTCCCTCTCCGATCTGGTCAATCAATCGGCAACAGAGGGACTGACGGGGCTGGAATTCTGCGCCGGCATTCCGGGGAGCGTCGGCGGCGCCGTCATCATGAACGCCGGGGCCTATGGTCGGGAGATCAAGGACGCTCTGGAGAAGCTTACCATTATGGATGCCCGGGGAACGGAATGTACCTGGCCATGTGGGCAACTTCATTTTGAATATCGCCACTTTGCCTTGCCGGAAAAAGACGCCGTGATCCTGGATGCAACCTTCCGTCTTTCCCGGAGCAACAAAGAGCTTATTAGAGAAAAGATCAGCGAAATAAGAAGAATACGCAGGGAAAAACATCCGCTGGAATGGCGGAGTGCCGGGTCCGTATTCAAGAATCCCCAAGGACTGCCAGCAGGCAAGATCATAGACGAATTAGGACTGAAGGGTTTGCAGATCGGCGGGGCAAAGGTATCGGAAAAACACGGCAATTTTATCGTCAATGTAGGGGAGGCAAAAGCAAGGGATATCCTTGATCTGATCCGGATCATCCAGGACAAAGTCCTCATGGAAAGGGGTATCCGCCTGGAAGCGGAAGTAATAACCATCGGAGAAGATTTGTGAAGAACTGGTTTAAACGCCGACCCAAAGGCAACACCTACCGCTATGAGGCAAGGAGGCACCGCCTGCGCAGGCGGGCGGGGGCAACTATAAAGGAGGTTCTGAGGGCTTCCCTGGCCTTGTCGGGAATAGGAGTAGTGGCGGCGCTCCTGATTTTTGGTTACCTTTATCTCATCAGTCACCCCTACTTCGCTATTCGCGATATTACTGTCCGGGGCTGCAAGGAATTGACGGAGAAAGAGATCCTTTCCATGGCCGCTGTCAAGACCCGCCAGAATATTTTTGCCGTAAGCCTGGGGGATGTGCAGAAAAGGGTCATGGTAAACCCCTGGATCAAAAATGCTTACGTAGGCAGAGAACTACCCAACCGCCTGATTATCGATCTGCGAGAGAGAACAGCCGTATCTTTGGTTAAAAAGGATAATAGCTTTTATCTCATGGATATCAATGGCGTCACCTTCAAAAAACTGGAAATGAACGATGAGATGGATCTTCCGATTTTAACGGGTTACCAGGGAACGGACAAGGAAGCTCAAGTCCTCATGGGACGGACCCTTGACCTGCTCCGGTATCTTACCACGGCCACAGATTTCCCGAATATTAAAAATGTATCTGAAATTAACGGCAATGGGCGCGTCGGACTGTCTGTCTTCACTAACACGGGTTTGTGCCTGCATTTGGGATTCGACAACTATGAAAATAAATTCAGGCGTCTCCCTCCCGTGATGGTCGATCTGGAACGCAGGAATCAGAAAATAGGGCACTTGTATATTGACCTGAGCGATCCGGTAAAGATAACGGTACAGCGTCGGGACATCCTGCCGCCTGCCGCTACATCGGGGGCCAGGAAAGAATTCAAGACATGAAAAGAAAATGAAAAAGGGAGACTTTCATGGCTAAAAAATCAAATGTGATCGTTGGTCTGGACATCGGAACCACCAAGACCTGCACCATCATTGGCGAGATAACGGATCAGGGCATCGATATTATCGGCATTGGTTCCAACCCATCCGAAGGACTGCGCAAAGGGGTGGTGGTTAACATTGATAGCACTGTAGAGGCAATCAAGAAGGCGATCGATGAAGCTGAACATATGTCGGGGTGTGAAATCCGCTCTGTCTACGTCGGCATTGCCGGCGGACATATCAAGAGCCAGAACAGCCTGGGTATCGTTGCCGTTAAAGGCCGGGAAGTCGATGATGATGATGTCCAAAGGGCAGTAGAAGCTTCGAAGGCCATCGCTATCCCCATGGATCGGGAAATCCTTCATACTTTACCACAGTCCTATGTTGTTGATGAACAGGATGGCATTCGTGATCCTATCGGCATGTCCGGCGTTCGTCTGGAAGCGAAAGTGCATATCGTAACCGGTGCCTCCGCATCCATCCAGAATATTGCCAAATCGGTCAGCCGCGTCGGCCTGGATATCGATGAGATCGTTCTTGAGCAATTAGCCTCCAGCGAGGCGGTCCTGAGTAATGATGAAAAAGACCTCGGCGTGATCATGCTTGATATCGGGGGTGGGACAACGGACATCGCCGTTTTTTCGGAGGGCACCATAAAACACACGGCGGTTCTGCCCGTCGGGGGGAATTATGTAACCAGCGACATCGCCACTGGTCTCCGAACACCGGCCACAGAGGCGGAAAAACTCAAGATCAAATATGGCTGCGCCTATTCCCCCCTGATCCCAAAGGATGAAACCATAGAGGTCCCCAGTGTCGGGGGAAGGGAACCGCGAGAGGTGTCACGCCAGATCCTTGGTCGCATTATCGAGCCTCGCATGGAAGAGATCCTTAGTCTGTCCTATAAAGAACTCGTCCGCTCCGGCTTCGAGGATCTTATGGCTGCAGGCGTTGTCCTCACCGGAGGGGCATCCATTATGGAAGGTATGCCGGAACTGGCCGAACAGGTCTTCAATATGCCCGTACGCAGGGGATGTCCCATAGGAATCGGCGGTCTGACAGATGTCGTCAACAGTCCCATGTATGCAACCGGGGTGGGACTTATTATTTATGGCAGCAAACACATTTCCAAAGAAAGCCTTCGGAGAGGGGAAGGCGGCTCCTTTGGTAATTGGTTTCGAAGAATAAAAAGATGGTTTATTGAATTCTTTTAAGGGGAGGGAAGAACATGTTTGAGTTAACGGAATTTTCTACAGCAAACACGGCAAGAATCAAGGTGATCGGGATTGGCGGCGGCGGCGGAAATGCGGTGAACACGATGATCTCTTACGGCCTCAAAGGCGTTAATTTTATCGTCGCCAACACCGATACGCAGGCCCTTTTGGCGTCGACTTCTCCTATCAAGGTCCAGCTCGGCAACGAGGCGACAAAGGGACTCGGAGCAGGGGCCAATCCTGATGTAGGGAAGCAAGCCGCCATAGAGACAAAAGACAGCCTTAGAGAACACCTGGAAGGATCCGACATGGTGTTCATTACCGCTGGTCTGGGTGGGGGTACGGGAACGGGAGGCGCTCCGGTCATCGCAGAGATTTGCAAGGAACTCGGCATCCTGACGGTGGCGGTGGTCACGAAACCTTTTCAGTTTGAAGGGAAGCGCCGCAATTACCAAGCAGAAGAGGGGGTTGACGAATTGCGGAGGATCGTCGACACCCTGATTGTCGTTCCCAACCAGCGGCTGCTGAGTTTAGGAGGACGCAACCTGTCCCTCCTCGAAGCCTTCAAGAAGGCCGACGACATACTCTATCACGCCGTCAAGGGTATTTCCGACCTCATCATCATCCCGGGCCTGATCAACCTGGATTTTGCCGACGTGAAGAACACCATGTCCAGCATGGGCCTGGCCCTGATGGGAACCGGCTCTGCCAGCGGTGAAAACCGCGCTGTAGAAGCCGCTCAGCGGGCAATCTCTTCTCCCCTGTTGGAGGACAACAGTATTCAGGGAGCCCATGGGGTCCTGCTCAATATCACCGGCGGGCCGGACATGAGTCTTTTCGAAGTCAACGAGGCCTCCTCGCTGATCCAGGCGGAAGCTCATGAAGACGCCAATATCATCTTCGGCACCGTCATCGATGAAACCATGGGAGACGAAATAAGAATTACGGTCATTGCTACGGGCTTCGAAGATGTGAACCGCAGGAAGAACAACCTCGTGAATATGACCAGTATGAGCGGGCATAAAAGGGAAGATATCTCTAAACCAGCTTATCTTCGGAAAGACAGGCCTATCGACCAGCTGCCGACGGTAAAGATGGGCATGATCGAGGACAACGATGATCCCGATCTCGAAATTCCCACTTTCCTGAGAAGGCAGGCCGACTGACAGGGCCGGATGTCCTGGGCAGTCAAGAAAAAATACAAGGATTTATTAGACCGCGAAGACGGTTATGTAAAAAAGTTGTGGGGAAACTCTCTAAACATCTGTTTAGCCTATCCGAACCGTTACCGGACGGGCATGGACAGTCTGGGTTTTCAGACAGTTTATAGTCTCTTTAATCAACATCCGTCCGTTCTGTGTGAGCGGGCTTTTCTTCCCGACCCCGGGGACGAAGGTTTCTTCGTCCCCGGGACCCTCCCTCTTTTCAGTCTTGAATCCCAGAAACCGCTCCGAGATTTCGATATTATCGCCTTTTCTATTTCCTTTGAAAACGATTACCCGAACATTCTTAAAATGCTGGATATGGCAAGGATCAACCTCCCCTCCCATGAGCGCAACGAATCCGACCCGCTCATCATCGGTGGCGGCATCTGCGTCACCATGAACCCGGAGCCATTGGCGGACTTCTTCGATCTTTTCCTCATTGGTGAGGCCGAGGAAATCCTGCCGGAATTTCTCTTAAACCTTCTCCGCACCCGAAAAGCCAAAGACACAAAAAACGATAATCTTCGCACGTTGCAAAAGAATGTCCCCGGGGCCTATGTTCCGGCCTTGTACAATGTCAGTTACGGGGTGGACGGACCGATTGCAAAGATGATCCCCCGCGACGTTTCCCTGCCCCCCAAGATCCGGAAGCAATGGGCGCAAGATATTCAGGCATTCTCGACGGAGACGGTGATCTCATCGCCGGACACGGATTTCGGGACAATCTTTCTGACCGAGGTCAGCCGTGGCTGTAGTCGCGGTTGTCGATTCTGTGCCGCCGGGTATCTCTTTCGCCCCAGCCGGTTCCGTAAGCGGGGAAACCTTGAGAAATCAATAATACGCGGCCTGGAGACGGGCAAAAAAATCGGCCTCCTGGGAACAGCCGTCTCGGATCACCCCGAACTGATAGACATCTGCCGGTATATCCTGTCCCGGCAAGGAAAGATCGGCACGGGTTCTTTCCGGCTGGACCAACTCACACCGACGCTCCTCGAACTTCTCAAAGAAGGAGGCATCGAAACCCTGGCCCTGGCTCCGGAAGCGGGTTCGCAAAGACTGAGAGACCTTATCCGGAAAGGTATTCAAGACGTGGACATCACCCGGGGGGCCATAAATCTTCTGGAGAATGGATTCTTGCATGTGCGCCTGTATTTCATGATCGGTCTGCCGACGGAAACAGCCGACGATATCGAGGCAATCATTGAATTAATCAAACGCCTTTCACAGCTTTCCTTGCCGACGACCGGCCCGCGGGAGAAACGCTTCAAAAGGATCACTGTCAGCATCAATCAGTTCATTCCCAAAGCGGGGACTCCTTTTCAGTGGTATCCTCTGGAAAACATTCAAACCATAAAGAAGAAAATCCAAAAGATTGCAGGCGCCTTCCGGGGGCAGGGGAATATTAAAGTCCTTGCGGACCCGGCGAAAAGAAATTATCTTCAATCCTTGCTGGCCACCGGGGATCGACGGGTCGGAAAGATCCTCCTCGCCCTGCATCTCCAGCGAGGCTCCTGGCCCAAGGCCCTGAAGGAGGCCCCCTTTCCGCCCGATTTCTTTGTTTATCGACGCCGGGACACGACAGAAACCCTTCCCTGGGATTTTATCGACACCGGCGTACCAAAGGCCCTGCTCATCCGTGAATTTAAGGCTGCACAGCAATTTTCAACCGAGAAAAACTGTTGACAACATTTTAACCACTATGATAGTAGGTGGCCGCCAGGTGAAAAAGTGGGGTTGTAGCTCAGTTGGGAGAGCGCTTGAATGGCATTCAAGAGGTCGTCGGTTCGATCCCGACCAGCTCCACCAGAAAATTAAGGGGGTTAGCCAGACAAAGGTTAACCCCTTTAGATTTTCCGGCGATTCTCTCCCCCTGCTCCCCCCATTTTCATCTGATAGGGTCTTTCCCCGGATGAAATGCATTCAGTGACAACTTTCTTGTAGCCCGGCTTTATAAGGTATTGAATAGTAGCTTCCATGATATAATATCTGTCGAGGGAGGTAATACCCGGTGAACAGAAAGATTGTGCAGGTCCTCATCCTGATGATGTGTTTAGGCATTATCGGGACTGCGTATTTTCTCCTGCTGTCAAGTTACCAGCAGGAAAGCCAAAAGACGGTGCTTCATTTTTCGCCCCTCAAACCAGGCGAGGCTGATTACGTCAGGGTCACGGCCAAAATCGCTTCCCTTGATCCCGTCAAAGGAGAGCTTGTGCTCCGGATGCAGTTCGAGCCCCAGGGCGCCCTGCTTGACAAAGATGATGTCCTGACAAATGCCGTGACTGTCTATACCAACAGTGCGGCGGGTAAATCCGAGACTACGTTCAAAAAGGGTGAATCCATGCAGCCCCTGGAGGTGAATATGGCCCTACAGGGAGACAGCAGCCAGTTTCCCTGGGATCGTTACACAGGATTGTTCTGGGTCTGTATTGCTTCCCAGAAGGAAAACGATCGCAAATCACCCTCCTGGAGCGCCGTACCATTCTCGCTGGACCTGAAGCCCGGCATCACAGGCTTCAAGATTGGAACAAACGAGATCAAGCAGAAAGACCGAGGCTTCTCGACCGCTGAAATTGCCTTCAACGTGGAACGATCGCGCTCTTCCCTCGGCTTTGCCGTTTTTATCATGGTACTGATCGGCCTTTTGACCCTGGCGGCTTTCCTGGCGGGTTTCGCCGTGATCGTGGGGGGCCGGAAGATTGAGATGAGTATGCTGGGGTGGTTGGGAGGAATGCTCTTTGCCCTCGTGCCGCTCAGAAATGCTATGCCCGGTGCCCCACCAATTGGGTGCCTGGCTGATTACATGTCATTTTTCTGGGCCGAAGCGATTACTGCGGCAACCCTGATCGCGATAGCGCTGACTTGGGTTCTGCGTAAACATTCCTGATTAGGTATAGAAAAGAGTAAGGAGAAGCAGGTATGCTCAGCAGAATTCTGTCAATTTTCCTTGTTTTCAGCGCCATATTCCTCTGTATATCTTCAACAGCTTCTTCAGACCCGGTGGCTTTGCCAGGCAGGGATAATGGCGGCTCCGGCAAATATGCCTTGATTTATAATGGCCCGGTCTCAGCCGAGGATTGCCCAGAAGCGGCAGCGGCAATTGCAAAGAGCGCGGGTTTAAGAGTAAGGTTTGTCTCAGTCCCGGGAGATATTCCGCGTCTTCTTGATAATGCAGCCGTCTTCATAATCGGGGGCACAGAGGACGACATGAGCCCCATGGTGAAGGCATTCACGCCGAAAGTCACTGCCTCCATAAAAGAATATCTGCGCAAAGGGGGGCGCTACCTCGGGATCTGCGGGGGTGGTTTCATGGCTTCCACCGGCTGGGATGAAGGCTCGGAATATGTGAAGGGCCTCGGCATAATTGCCGCAAACGCGAGGGTCTTTCAGGGCAGCTTCGAAGCGAAAATCCTGCCTGTCAGGTGGATGGGGAAGACCCGCGCCATGTTCTTCAAGGCCGGTCCCGATTTCCAGCTCACAAAGACAAACGAAGCCGTGGAGATAGTGGCTACATATAGTGACGGCAGTATTGCAGCATTGATGTCCACATATGGAAAGGGCAGGGTTGCTGTCTGCGGCCCCCACCCCGAAGCCCGGGAATCATGGAAAGATGCCGCCGCTAATAGCGATAGATGGGTCTCATCAACCGACCTTGCGGTGCAGTTCCTGAAGGATCTGCTCTCAGACCGGCCCCTTGGAAAATAGGGCAGGACAACACAGGCCAGGCCGTCTCTGCTTTGTTGGTATCAAGATGACAGGGAGGCCACCAGATCGGCGTGCAGGCCGGAAGTAAAATACTGCCGGCCAGGTCTGCTCCAATTCGTAATCAATGATGTTCTTATAATCCATAATTGTGATATGAAGGCACCCTAAAAAACATTGAAGGTAAATTATGAAACTTGCGGCAGTTGTATTGGTTCTCCTTGGCTCTCTTATGGTGAGCAGCATCGCCCACGCCGACGCCAACGAACTGAGATGGATTGCGAGGTGTCTGCAAGACAACGCCACCGCCGAAGTTGCGACGGATGTTGTCATTAAGTACTGTACTTGCATGGCCAATAAGATGGAAAAAAACGAGACGCAGTCAGTGACACAGTGGGAGAAGACACATCCGACTGAAAGGGCTGCCTGTGACCGTGAATCTGGTTGGAAATAAAAACGGGGTTTTTTTATCGTGATCTGATCATGCCTTGTATCCGATGTGGAGGTAGGTGGTTCCGAGGGTCAGGGGGAATTGCTCGATTTTATGGAGACCTGCTTCGCCCATAAGGCCGGCGAAAACGGCTGGCCTGGGGAAATGGGTAATGGAATCGGACAGGTAGCTGTAGGCAGCCCGGTTTTTCGTGAAGTAGCCGGCAATGCGGGGAAGAAAATGATTCAGATAGGAGCGGTAAACCTTTCGTACATATTTATTTCCCGGTAGATGCATCTCGAGAACCATGACCTGGCCCCCCGGTACGACAATCCTGGTCATTTCCTTAAGTGCTTTGAGTCGTTCGGGGATGTTCCGGATGCCAAAGGCGATAGAGGCGACGTCAAAGGCGCCATCGGCAATCGGCAGGGCCAGGGCGTCTGCCTGAAGGAGCTGGATCCTTTTCGATAGGCCCTGTTTATCGATTTTCCGCTGTCCTCGCACAATCATTTCCTGAACGAAATCAAGAGCAACGACGTTAATTTCCGGATAGGCCAAGACGGCCTCCATTGCCAGGTCCGCCGTCCCGGTGGCGAGATCAAGCAACCGATTGGTCTTCGCGAACCTCATTCTGCGGACGGCAAACCGCCGCCAGGCCACATCCCGCCTCAGGCTCAGGATACGGTTGAGGAGATCATATCCTTCCGGGATGGTTGCGAAGATATCCCGTACCATCTCGGTGTGCTGTTTCTTTGATGCCTGGGTTATGGAGGGATAAGCCTTTTTTTGATTTGTTGCCACGGGGAATTCCTTTATTGAATCTTTACTATGCTGTCAAGGGAGAAAGGAAAAGAGAGCCCGGGCGGCGATGATGACGGCGCCGTTAAAAAAGTAGAGGATGCGGACGTATTTCCCGTGGCTGTCAAGCTCTACCGTGTCGGTGGTCCGGCGGGCGAGGCGGATCACTTTGAAGAGGATGGGAAGGGAGAGAAGACTCAAAAAGGCGAATTTGTGAAGGTAGCCGGTAAGGGTAAGGGCGATGATGCTGATATAAATGGCCAGCCAGAGGCGAAAAAGGCCGGTAATGGCTTTTCCCTTTCCCAGGCGGACGGCGAGAGTCCGTTTGCCTACGGATCTGTCCGTATCGATGTCGGGAATGCTCTGATAATAAAGGATGGAGGCGACCATCAGCCCGATGGGGAGGGAGAGATAAAGGGGGCTCCAGTCGGGACGGCCAGCAATGACCCAATAGGTTCCCACGACCATGATCGGCCCCATATTAAGGCCGACGAAGACCTCCCCGAGGCCGTGATAGCCGTAACGGATGGGCGGAGCGACATAAAAGAGGCTGCTGAGGAAGGAAAAAAGCAGGATTGGCGCGAGTCCCCATACCTGATAGGCGCTCATCATGTAGCAGGCGACGAGGAAGGCCCCGGCGTAGAGGAGGATTATTACCCTTTTGAGCGTTTCCGGGAAGATCTTATGTTCCTGAATGACCCGGGAGCCGCCGATGGAGGTGCCGGCGTCGGTTCCCTGGAGATGATCGAAGTAATCATTGGCCAGATTGGTGGCCAGGTGAACCATGAAGGCGGCCAGGTTGATCAAGACGAAACGCCAAGGATGCCAGTGACCTGTTTGACCGGCAATGACCCAGCCGAGGGTCAGGGGAATAAGGGTGGCAATATAGAAGGGCGGCCGGCTGGCCTGTATCCAGGCTTTAACAATCTCTCTGTTCATTACCGGTTCTTCCACGCACAAAGCCTTCGTTCCATCACATCGAAGGCCTCGTAAAGGACGATGCCGATGGCAGACAGGGCAATGATGCCGACGAACATGGTGGTGTAATCGGCCCTTCCCCAGGCGTCGATGAGATACAATCCCAGACCGCGGCTGGTGCTGATGGACTCGACAAAGAACAACACGGCCACCGCGGTGCCGGTGCTGATGCGCAGGGACGTGAAGATGCCGGGCAGGGCCACGGGCCAGACGACGTGACGGTAGAAATGCCAGCGGTTTCCCCCCAAAGACTGAAGGGCGTAAACCACCTCCCGATCGAGGGAGCGAACCGCGTCCCGGGTGGTGATGAGGAGCTGGAAGAAGATGATCAGGGAAATCAGGATGATCTTGCCCAGATCGCCGAGGCCGAAGAGCATGAGGATAATGGGCAAAAGGACGATCTTCGGGATTGGATAGCTAAGATAGATAAGAGGGGCGAAGATCCGGTCAAGGCGCTCGTTGCTCCCCAAAACAAGGCCAAAGGGGACAGCGGTCATGAAGGCGAGGGCCAAGGCGGCGGCAAGGCGCCAGGCGCTGACGGCCGTATGTTCCCAAAATATCTCCTCCCTGACTGCATGGAGCAACCGCCCGAGGACGCTCAGGGGGTCCGGCAGGAGCTGGGAGCCCAAAAGCAGGGAAGCCCCATACCAGAGGATGGTCAGGACAATTATCGTCAGGGCGTAGTCAAGCCAGCGGCTGTTTTTCATGGGGATGCTCGATCAGGTGCCTCAGGGTCATGTTTTTGGAAAAGTAATCCGGCGCGGTCCGGAAGCCCGTCGTTCCCGCATTGGGATTGTCGATGATCTCGCCAATGCCGTGGGTCTCGGGATCCATGATCACGATGCGTCGTCCCAGAAAGACCGCCTCCTCGATATTGTGGGTGACAATAACGAAGCTGAATTTCCGCTTTTTGAACAGGATAAGCAGGTGATCCTGCAGGTGTTCCCGGGTGATCAGATCCAGGGCGGCGAAGGGCTCGTCGAGAAGGAGCAGGCTGGGCCGCAGCAGCATGGCCCGGGCCAGGGCCACCCGCTGGCGCTGACCGCCGCTGAGTTGATGGGGATAGAGATGGTCGAGGTTTTCAATATCCAACTCCCTTTTTATGGCTGTCAGCGCTTCCTGAGAAACGTGGAGTTTCTGGAACTGGGCGCCCAGGAGGATATTTTCGGCGACCCGTTTCCACGGGAAGAGACCATAGGCCTGGAATACCACGGCCATTTTTCGGGAAGGTCCCTGGATTGATTCGCCTTCAAGATGGATTTCCCCGGTCGTAGGCGGCAGCAGTCCCGCAGCCATGAGGAGCAGGGTTGTCTTGCCGCACCCCGAGGGCCCGACAATGGCCAGGGAGTCATTGTACCCGACATGAAAATGGACGTCCCGGAGGACCTCTTTCTGGTGAGTGCCGGGGCCGAAGGTTTTACCCAGTCCGGTAACGACCAGCAGGTCAGGGGAGGAAGCCATCGGCAACCATCTCAGTAATGGCCATATCCCGCGTGATGATCCCCTTTTTTCGTAACCATCCATAGATGTCCGCGAGTTGTGAACGGTTCGGCAAACTGAGAGCGGGATAGGAGGGGAGGGTAAGGGTCTTGGCGAGCCCATCCGGGATTCGACAGTATTTATTGGCAATGATTCTGGCCTCTTCGGGGTGATTATTCAGATAATCAGCCCCCTTGCCGACGGCTTTGAGAAAGGCGCGAACCTGTTCGGGATGTTGTTTAAGAAAGTCGTCGGTGAAAACAAGGACCGTATCCGAGATCCCCATACCGGCGTCGTCAACGAGGATACGGGCCCCTTTCTTTTCAGCGAAGGTGACCAGGGGTTCGGGAAGGGCGGCGGCGGGGACCTGACCTTCCATGAGCATCTGCAGGCGGATAGGGATGTTCTTTGCTTCGATCCAGCGGGTCTGCTGTGGCGAAATACCTTGTTTTTCAAGCATTTTTACTGCAAGGTATTCGACGATGGTGTTGGAACCGATGGCAATGCCTTCCTTCGCCACTTGGCTGAGGGATGCCGCCGGCCGGTTCGGAGCCGCCAGGAGGGCGAACATGCGCCGGGAAGCAGTCGTATTGAAAACCGTTGCGACCATCTTCACCGGGACGTCATTGGACCGGAGGACCATGGGCGTCATGATATCCCCGAAATACCCGGCAAGCTGGCGGGCCGACATGGCCACGTCTTTTTCCATGGCGGAATTGAAGGAGATCAGTTCCACTTTCAGCCCCGCGGCGGTGAAATATCCCTGTTCCTGGGCGGCAAAGATAGGCAGGGCATGAATCAGGGGCAACATTCCGAACTTGATTTCCTTAGCAGCGGGGACGTCCCGGTTTCCCCCGGAACAACCGCCAAGCATCACCAAGGCTATCAGGACAATCAAAAAAACAGTGGACAGACGCGGGTATTTAATATTTTTCATTTCCTGAAGAGTGATCTTGCCGTGTCGGCAATCTGATCCACCGTAAGACCGAACTTCTCGTATAGCACGGTTGCAGGGGCGCTGGCGCCGAAGCGATCCATGCCTACAATTGCCCCTTCGAGCCCCACATAATGCTCCCAGCCCAGCTTTGCCCCCGCTTCCACGGCGACCCTGGCCTTTACCGCCGGCGGGAGGACGCGGTCCCGATATTCCGCAGGCTGGGCGTCGAAGATGTCCCAGGAGGGAATGGAAACGACGCGAACCCGAATTGCTTCCCCGGTGAGTTTCCGTGCCGCTGCCAGGGCGAGATGAACCTCCGATCCCGTGGCGATAAAAATTACATCCGGTCTGACCTGGGAGGAGTCCCAAAGAATGTACCCGCCCTTTTGAAGCCCCGTGGCGGCCGCCAGGTCCTGACGATTCGGGTTCGGGACATTTTGACGGGTCAGGACGAGGGCCGTTGGGCCTCGGCGATTGGCAATGGCCGCTTGCCATGCCTGGAGAGTTTCTGCGGCATCGCAGGGACGGATGACGCTGAGATTCGGAACGGAGCGGAGATTCATAAGCTGTTCGATGGGCTGATGGGTGGGACCGTCTTCACCGACGGCGATACTGTCGTGGGTAAAAACGTAGATGACCCGGAGGCCCATCAGGGCGGCCAACCGGATCGGGGGCCGCATGTAATCGGCGAAGGTGAAGAAGGTGGCCGTATAGGGAATGAACCCCCCGTGGAGGGCCATGCCGCCGGCAATGGCGCCCATGGCATGTTCCCGGACGCCGAAGTGGATATTTCGCCCGCCGTAGTTCCATCCGCCGCCCACAGCACCCGGTGTTCCGTCATCGGGGTGACTCGGGTTCTGAAAGTCCCCTTTCCCTTTCAACCAGGTCAGGCAGGAAGGGTTAAGATCCGCCGACCCCCCCATGAGTTCCGGGATGATTGAGGCCAGGGATTGCATAACCGTCTCTGAGGCCTTGCGGGTTGACACTTCCTTCGTATCACGCCCAAAATCGGGGAGCGCCTTTTTCCAATCCACAGGAAGTTCCCCCGTCATTACTCGCTGAAAATCCCGGGCCGGCTCCGGAAATGCCTTAATATAAAGATCGAAGGTGGATTGCCAGGCCTCTTCCCGGACCTTGCCCGTCTCCAAGGACTGCCGGTAATGGGAAAGGACGTCTTCAGGAATGTAAAATGACGGTTCAATCGGCCAGCCGAGTCGCTCTTTTGCGGCGTTTAATTCCTCCTGACCCAGGGGTGAGCCATGGCAGGCGGCGGTTCCTTCCTTGGTCGGGGCTCCGAAGCCGATGCAGGTCTTAACTTTGATCAGTGTGGGCCGATTTGTTTCCCTCCGGGCTGATTCCAGGGCGTCATCAATAGCCTCGATGCTGTTTCCTTCCGAAACGGTCAGGACTTGCCACCCGAGGGCCGCAAAGCGCTGGCCCACATCCTCTGTGAAGGAGAGGGCGGTTGACCCGGCAAGGGAAATGCCGTTATCGTCGTAGAGGACGATGAGTTTCCCCAGGCCCAGATGCCCGGCTAAGGAGCAGGCTTCGAAGGTCACCCCTTCCATGAGATCGCCGTCGCTGGCCAGGGTATAGGTGTAGTGGTCGATGATGGTGTAGTCCGGGCGGTTGTAGCAGGCCGCCAGGTGGGCTTCCGCCAGGGCCATGCCCACGGCATGACTGATCCCCTGGCCGAGAGGACCCGTCGTCATCTCTGTCCCCGGGGGATGGGATCGTTCCGGATGCCCCGGCGTCTTGCTTCCCCATTGGCGGAAGGCCTGAATGTCTTTAATGGTCAGATCGTAACCTGTGAGGTACAGGAGGCTGTAGAGTAATATGGAGGCATGTCCGGCGGACAGGACGACGCGGTCACGGTCAACCCAGCCGGGATTTGCGGGATTATGCCTCAAATGCCTCATCCAGAGGGTATAGGCAAGGGCTGCCGCCCCCATGGGCATTCCCGGATGACCGGACTTTGACTTTTCTATCGCATCGGCGGAAAGGAAACGAATGGCGTTGATACACTTTTCTTCTATCATTTGATGAGGCCTTCTTTATAGGGTATGGATGATTATTGCTGATTGGCAGGTGAAGATTTCACATTTTTTCAAACAAGTCAATCAATAGTGATAAACATCACTCAGGGATGAGAAAGCACCTTTGCAATTACCTCTTTTTTATGGTAATTTCATGCCATCATTCGGAAAAGGAGGGGAATATGTCAGGACCGTTAAAAGGGCTCAAGGTATTGGATTTTACAACGCTGTTGCCAGGTCCCTACGCCACCATGTGCCTGGCCGACATGGGGGCGGATGTCTTACGTGTCACTTCCGGGTCCCGGCCCGATCTGGTGGAATTTCTGCCGCCCAAGATTGCGGGGACAGACCTCTCCGCCATCAGCGCCTACCTGGGGCGGGGCAAGCGTTCCCTGGCCCTCAATCTCAAGGATCCCAGGGGAATTAAGATCGTTCATCAGCTTCTGGGGGAATATGACATCGTTATCGAGCAGTTCCGTCCGGGAATCATGAGCAAGTTAACCCTGGATTACGACAATTTGAAGAAAGTCAACCCCCGGGTGATTTATTGCTCTATCACCGGTTATGGTCAGACTGGACCCCTGCGTGACCGGGCCGGTCACGATATGAACTATATGGCCCTGTCGGGCGTAATGGGTTATTCGGGAAGAAAGGCATCCGGTCCGACGCTGATGGGGATTCAGATCGCCGATATTGCCTCGGGCTCCAATCATGCGATCATCGGAATCCTGGCGGCGGTCGTGAATCGCACCCGGACCGGTAAGGGGCAATATATCGATATCTCCATGACCGACGGGGTGATTGCCCTCCACGCCATGGCCGGAGCCGCCTTTCTGGCCGGGGACCCAGCCCCGGGACAGGAGGAAAACTGGCTGAACGGAGGTTCGCTGTATGATTTTTACGAGACGAAAGACGGCGGCTATCTAAGCATCGCCAGTCTCGAACCGCAGTTCTTCAGTGTCCTTTGCCAAAACATCGGCCGTCCGGACCTTATCCCCGGCGGGGTCATGCCGAAGGACCTGAATAAGGTCAAGGAAGAAATCCGCGCCATCATTCGCTTGAAGACAAGAAGTGAGTGGGTGGAAATCTTCGCGGGCGTCGATGCCTGCGTGGAGCCTGTCCTGACCATGGAAGAAGCCCTGGAAAGCGAACTGGCAACAGCCAGAAAGATGGTCGTTGATGTTCCCATCTCTGACGGCGGCAAGGTCCGGCAATTGGCCAATCCGGTGAAGTTTTCCGATACCCCGGCGGGTTATGCCTACGCCGGCGTGCGGACCGGACGTCATAGCAAGGAAGTGCTTCTGGAACTCGGTTACACAGAGGAGGAGATCTCGGGATTTGAGCAGACAGGCTTGTTCAAGTAGGGGCAATTATCGGTAGAGCCTGTTGACACCAAATGGATTTCTGATTACATTATAGCTCAATCAGTCCATCGGAACCGTTTATTAACTGACATGTCTTGAATAAGAAGGAGGTTCATGATGAAGCATCTTGTTGTCTATTCCCACCCTAATCCGAAGAGTTTCAATCACGCGATTTTGGAGACCGTCACGGAAACCCTGAAAGCCAAAGGGCATGAGGTTGTCGTCCGGGACCTCTATGCCAGCGGTTTCGATCCGGTGCTTAAAGCAGCCGATTTTGAAGGCATCCAGTCCGGCAACCTGCCGCAGGATATCAAGGTGGAACAGGGACACATTGCCTGGGCCGATGCCATGACGGTCATCCATCCCGTCTGGTGGACAGGTCTGCCTGCCATGTTCAAGGGCTACATCGATCGGGTCTTCTGTTATGGTTTTGCCTATAGTTTCGACGACAACGGCCTCGTTCCCCATCTGACGGGCAAAAAGGTCCTGATCGTTAACACCCAGGGGACGCCCAAGGCTGCCTATGACGCCTCCGGCATGTTTGAGGCCATGAAGATGACTTCCGATACGGGGATCTATAAATTTTGCGGTTTGGAAGTTATTGATCACCTTTTCCTTCCCGCCGTTCCCATGGTAAAGGACGAGGTGCGAAAAGGCTATCTGGCACAGGTTAAAGAGGCCGTCGCTAAGCTGTAGAAGGGCTTTTGGGAAGAGTTGCCGTAGGGTGTAAAGAAGGTGCCGGGATAGGTGCGGAGGCGGGGCTTATTCCTTCGTGATGCCGATGCTCTGCTCCGTCCACTGATGAGGATTTTTCCCCGTCACGCCGGCGTAGAAGTCACGAATTTTTACCATGTCCCCTTCGATATTTCCCGTTGTGACTACAGCCGGCCCGATTCCTCCCGCCTTCCGCTTGTAGTCAATATAACCTAGGGCAATGGGGACGCCGGCTCCATGGGCGATATAATAGAAACCGGTCTTCCAGTACCGCACCTTTGAACGCGTCCCTTCCGGGGGAATGACCATGATCATTCTGGCGCTTTTTTTGAACGTCTGGACGCATTGCGTTACGAGGTCGTTCGCCTGGCGGCGGTCGACGGGGATGCCACCCAGCCATTTGAAGAGGCTGCCGAAGGGGGGGCTGAAGATAGTGTGTTTTCCCAGCCAGAAGACCTTCATCCGGAAGGCAAGGGACAAGATCAGGGTGAGGGGAAGATCCCAGTTGGATGTATGGGGTGCGGCGATCATGACAAACTTGGGGACATCCGGGACCTGACCTTCCTTTTTCCATCTAAAAACCCACAGATAGGATATAGCCAAGAAGTGGAGAACCTGATTAAGGACGGGGGTATCGAAAATTGTTCGTCTCATCTTTTGCTTGTGCCCTTGAGGGTAGGAGAAAGGAAAACCGTTTTTTCCGAGCGGGAACTACATGGAAAAGCACCCCTGTGTCAAGGAAAATCATTATAGGCAATAAAATAAGACAGTTACAGTTGTGAGTTACATTTATTGTTGACGGAACGAGCGGATTGGCGTAGAAACCGCCGATTAATGGAGCCGTTCCCATTTTCACAAAGATTTAAAAAAGGATTCAGGTATGCGCCTCGAGAGTCAGAAGAGAACGATAATGGCCTTGGTTATTGCTTTTCAGCTTTGTCTTCTTGTTGCCACGACTCCCCTTCATGCGGAGAATTATTCCCCACCGGAAACAATTATAAAAGAGCAAAAGAGTTCTTCAGTTGTGGAGGAATCGGAGGGCGTAGCAGGGAAAGCCTACTACTACGCCAAGCGCTACAACAAAAGGAGAACCAGTTCCGGGGCGATCTATAATCCTCGGAAGCTGACGGCGGCCCATCCGACTATTCCTATTGGTACCCGGGTAAAGGTAGTAAACCTCGCCAATGACCGGTCGGTGGTGGTGATCGTCAATGATCGCTGCCGCAAGCGCAGTTATGAAGTCATCGATTTGTCGCGGGCGGCGGCGCGTCAACTTGGGTTTCTCGACAAGGGGACGGCGCGGGTGCGGATCATCCCGATCGAAGAGTAACATAACTCCTTCAAACAGATCTTCAAAGTAGCAATTATTCCGATTCTAAATCAAAGATAATATCAAGGCGGTGAGGAAGAGGCGACGCAGGCTTATTGTTCATGCGTCGAGGAGCTAATGACGGTGCCAACGAAGATAGTGCTTTGATTTAGAACCGGAGTCAGTTGTCATTGAGGCTTATAGCCGTCAAGGATAAGAGCGAGTTCCCGGTCATAGGCGCCGTAGTCGCTGAGATTGTTGTGCCCGCCCCCTTCGATCCGGATCAACTTGTGGGGCGATTTGATTAGCCGCTCCAGTCTGGCGCTGGCGTCGAAGGGGATGATGTCGTCCCTGGTTCCGTGGATTAGATAAACAGGACAGGCAACCTCGGGGATCCAGAGATCCGTTTGGAAGGGATATTTCAGGAAGAGGGAAATGAGCCCTTTGGGAAGAAAGGGGTAGTGATAGGATGCCAGGTCGGTGAGGCTGAAGAAGGGCGACTCCAGAATGAGCATTCCCGGCTTGCCGGATCTGGCGACGAATGTCGCCACCCCCGTTCCGATCGACCTGCCGTAAACGCTGATCCTGTTTTCCGGATATGACTTTTTCAGATAGCCATAGACCGCCAGCCCGTCGGCAAGCATCTGCCTTTCATTCGAGATGCTTCCGGTGCTCTTGCCGAAACCACGGTAGTCGGGAATCAGGATATCGTAGCCTTGGGAGGTGAAATCCCTGGCCACATCTCCCCAGGTCCGCAGGCTTCCGGCGTTGCCGTGAAAATAGAGAATGACCCCTTTGGCTTTTGCGGCTTTGAAGAGAACGGTATTAAGGGTTGCTCCCCCAACGGACACATTAGCTTCTTCAAAGGGCGCGGAGAAGGCGTATTTGTAGTCGGTAGGAAGTATTTCGGGAAAGAAGATGAGATTCTCCTGACTGCAACCCACGACAAGGGTAAACAGGCAGGAGCAGCAGATGGGGGTGAGAAGGTCCTTTATCTTCATATCTCTGCGACGGCCATCGTAATCTTCCAGGAGTGTTTTACCAAATGTTGGACCTGATACCATGACGATTGAAAGAAGGGAAGGGCAATTTGATATACTATCACGTAGCATTGGGAAAATCGTCTTGACATTTATCAACCATATTTTATGATCAGATCACAAATATAATCGAGAAGGATGGCCATGCTGGAAGAAATTACAGAGAATCTTTATATGCTCACCCTGCCCATGCCGTTTCGGCTGATGCACGTCCATGCCTTCGTTGCAATTGACAGCGACGGGATCACGCTGCTCGACACCGGACTCAACACCCCCGAGACATTCGTCCGTCTCGAAGAATCCCTGCAGGGGATTGGTAAAACCATCGGTGACATCAAGCGGATTTTCATCACCCACTATCACATTGATCATTGCGGCATGGCAGGCAGGCTTCAGAATATCTCCGGCGCCAGAATCCACATGTCCGAGCGGGGTCGGCCTTTTATCCTGAGGCGGGACGACGAGGAGTTTCTGTTTGTGGACCGGATCAGAGACTTTTGCCTGATTCACGGGCTTCCGGAGGGGGCAATCGATTTTATCTCCGGATTGTTTCTGACCTTCAAGAAAGCGGGCAGCTCTTTTACCATCGATGAATTTTACCTCCCCGAACATAGGGTTATGGTCGGAGGAAAAGAGATGCAGGTGATACCGACGCCCGGACATACCCACGACCATGTTTCCTTCTATTTTCCTCAAGAGCGCATCCTCTTGTCCGGCGATCATGTCTTGCCGGAGATCACCCCCAATCTCAGCCCCAATTTGTTTGCCCCCGAGTTTCGTCCCCTCCGCAGCTATCTCGATTCGCTCTCCCTGATGGAAGCTCTCTCAGTGGAAAAGGTTTATCCGGCCCATGGACAGCCGTTCAGCAATCTTCAAGGGAGAATAGAATCGATCTGTGATCATCACCGAATCAGGAAAAGACTTACCCATGAATCTGTGCAGAGGGGTGCAAAGACGGCCTTTTTGGTTTCTCAGGATATTTTCGGTATGGATTTACCCGAGTTCGATCAGTTCCTGGCCCTGAATGAAACCTATGTCCATCTCATCGAATTGGTCCAGGATGGGCTGCTCCGTGAAGAAAGATCCGCAGGGCTGATCTCCTACCGCGTCGCCCCTTCTTTGCCGCCAAATATTCCGCCGCCCTGAAAGATTTACTGAAGTGAAGGAAATAAGAAGTCTTCTCTTCTCCTTGGTGCGTCGTCACTCTCTCGACGCACCAAGGCAAGTAGTCCAATTACCCAACAAGCTGCTCTTCACTATTTGTTAGCGAAGCGATGTTCCAAAATTGATTTCAGATTAATGGCTTCGATACGATGGATGGCGTCAAAATATGGCCAGATATCGCCTACCCATTTGCGATCTGTACGCGCGCGACCTTGGGCGATATTGTCGGGAACATCTGTGACAGCTCGGTCGTAATAGGGATGCTTGCAGTTTGTCCACAGCATGACCGTTCCTGGTTTGCGAAGAGTCGGCATGGCATTGATGAAGCGGAAGTAATAACGCATCCAGAGTTCATCGCCCTGATCCCAGGCGCAGGGATAATCCACCACGCGGCAATCCGGGTAAGCCTCGGCGCGAATGTAGATGGGGGTGTCTTTGGCTAAAAACTCCAGCCCCTTGTAAAGTCCCCCGCCGATATGCTGAAATTGACGCAGGCTGAATGTCCATTCCTCCAGGCTATATATGTTTGCCGCGTACTCAAAGGCCATCTCAACGGGACAATGAATGTAGATGCCGATGTGACAGAAACTGCCGAAAATCTCTTCATGGGTATATGTATCCTTGGTCATCTCCTGAAGTTTTGCAGCTATATCGGGGATGCCATGATCTTCGCAAGAGTACAGCCCCGGTATTTCTCTTGAATTTACTCCATTTGTGACTAGTCCTTCCCGGCTCCACGGTCCCAGATTATCTCGTAATGCTGGCATGATTCCTCCTTGCTTCACAAAAAGTCTTTCTTTGATATATTATGCCCAGCGTATCGTCAAGGCGCTGACGAAATCGCCGCCATTCGAAAAAGTGCCAAACGTCAGTATATCTCCCGAATGCACCTTCTGCTTTTCCAAGGCATCAGCCATGGTTACCGGGATCGACCCTTGAAAAAGGTTTCCGTAGCATTCGAGAGTGTCGTGAACACGCGGTACATCAATGCCGACACGCTCACGCCATTCCCTGATAAAGTAAGCATTGGGTTGATGGGTGATGAGTAAAGAGACATCATCATTTGAAAGCCCGGCCTTCGCGATACATTTCTTTATGGCATCAGGCACCAGGTAAAGAGCATTGGCACTGATCGCCGAAACCATTTCCGGAGAAAAATTTACCGTAATCGGTCCGCATCCGCGTTCCCAGTAATTTAGAAAACGTCCTTCCGCCTTATCCGGTTGAAAGACGAAAAGGCCGTAGTTTTCGCCATGGGACTGTTCATAATCGGCCAGGAAGCTGGAAGTGCCGTCAACTAAAAGGGTCGCTGATGCCCCATCTCCCAGCACCCAGGAGTGTTTGGACTTCTGGAATTCCGGTAGTCGGGAAATAAAGTTCGTCACCGTTACAACGGCAACAGTCTTGTAAATGCCAGACTCTATGAAAGCACGGGCCGTATTCAGCATCGACAGATAAGAGCTGCAACCCGTATCAATATTAATAACGGTTGCCCGATCTGCCCCGACCTGATTTTGAATGGCAGGTCCGATGCCGGGCCAGAAATGATCATTGAAAATGCATGAATAGAGAATGAGGTCAAGATTCCTACTTTTTGTTCCGGTTTTATCAAGGAGGCAACTTAACGCCTTTGTGCCCAATTCGGATGATTGATAGTCAGGCGAGGCAAAACGTCTTTTTTTGACGCCTTTGAAAAAGGCGTTGTTTTCGAGATCGCAATTATTTTCACTGAATAAAGCCAGATCGGCATTATCAACGACATGTTCCGGCATGAAGCTTACGACATCTATGATTTGCGCTCCCGGCATCAATCAAATCCTAGAACTTTCTGTTGATGAGAGCAGCGGGACAAAGAGAACCTGCCGCATATTTTTCAAACTCAGAGATAAAAGGTGTGAATGGGGGTATCTCTTCGCGTGTCAGGCGAAGTTCCAGGACACCGGGAATATCTTTCTGTTGTCGATAGTTCTCGAGTTGTGCGCGCAGTTCATCAACCGTCCCGGCACTTCCTACCCAAAGATGATCGTTATCACCAAATCCTCGCGCCACTTGTGCAATACTCAAGGGTGCATAGCTTACACACTCCAGCCTTGACTCGAAGAAAAGGTGCTGACGCATTGCGCACATGCCGTGCATATTATTATTGAAGATCACAAAAAAGATCGGCAGTTTCAAGTCTACAGCGGTATGGATCTCGAATCCCGATATGAGAAAAGCACCGTCTCCGGCAAAGGCTACCGTCCGCGCACCGGCAGGCGAGCCCAGTTGAGCGCCGATTGCTCCCGCAATCGCGTAGCCCATTCCGCCCATTCCGAGCGCCATGGTAGAACTCGAACCCCGGGGCACTTTCGTCAGGTGAATTGCCGCGGTGCCGCAGTTGCCTGCATCGTAGAGAACATGACCGTCTTCCGGAAGGAACTCTTGTAGCATGGCAATCGCTTCACTTTGCAGCAGAGGTGGCACGCCAGGTTCAGGGTGGCGCAGATTTTCTCTAATAGCCGGGGCAAGAGCGGGCGTGTATATCTGCTGCTGGTAGTCTTCTATCGGCGGAAACTTGAACGGTTTTTTCCCCAGCATCTTCTTCATAACCTGAAAGACATGCCCGGCATCGCCTTCGATGATCAGCTCAGGAGAAATAATGCGGGTAAGTTCACCCGTGTCTATATTGACTACGGCTATTTTCTTGTCGGCAAGTGCTGAGGCAAGGGGTTGTCTGGTCATGAAATTGAGACCGGTCCCTACGGCAATGATGAGATCGACTTGCTCTTTCAGGTAGGTGTGGACAGAGGGATGACCCGCAACACCCAATACTCCCAGATATTGGGGATCATCATTTGGGAATTCGCTACGCCCGGAGATAGTCGTCACAACCGGCAGACCGGCAGCATGGACAAAGTCTGTTACAGACTGCTGATCAGCGCATCTTCGCACGCCATGCCCGATAATGATAACCGGTTTATGGGCAAGACGAATTGCCTCGAAAAGAGGATGAACCATCTCTTCGGTAACGGCTTTGGGGCGGATAAAATTTCTCAGATTCTCAACCCAGCCTTCCGGGCAGGAATCTACCTCCTGATTAAAAATATTGCGGGGAAACAGAAGAACAGCCGGGCCGTGACGGCCGGAAAGAGCCGCTTTTATAGCCTCAGTCAAGTGGTGCCAAAAATCATCAGGATTGCAAATTTTCGCAACATACTTGGATACCGCACTAAAGAGAGTGAGGCTGTCTACACTACGGCCGATGCCGGAAGACTCCTGAAAGGCTCCCTTCCCCTCCAACTCTGCCGGTGGCTGTCCGACCAAAGCCAATACCGGGACAGATTCTGCATATGATTCGGCAATGCCGGCGATCAGGTTCATCATGCCTCCACCGGAGGTTGAGCAGCAGACCCCCAATGTCCGATGAACGCGCGCCCGGCAATCCGCCATAAAAGCTGCCCCATCTTCACTTTTTGACATTATTGACCGGAGCTTTCCTTGCCCCAGTCGATGTATAGCATCATGAAAGAGTTCTATGTTTGCACCGCTAACACCAAACACATAACGTACATCCAGGGCAATCAGGGCATTAACCAGTGCATCATTCAACGTCATATCGATTTATGTAGGTCCTTTTTTGATAAGTAATTGCTTTTGTTGGGTTGAGGTATAGGAGAGATGTTTTTGCTTGTCAATGGATATTTGGTATTGTCGGGCCGGGCAAAGTAGATCAGTTCAAAGATGCAGTGGCTGTGTTCCATTTCCGGAAAGGGGGTGAGGCTGCGGACGCCGGCGTCATCGATGATCACGATTTCACCGGGCTTGATGTCCCGGATGTAGGTTGCCCCCACGAGGTCAAAGGCGCAGCTTTCGGATGCAACCACCCACCCGCCGTTGATCTGGCCCAGGCATAGCGGTCGGGAAACCCCGGGCTGCTTCCAGATGCCCATAAACGGCAAAAATTCATTCTTATGGCCTCTTTGGAAGTTCGCGCCGAGATCCATATTGACAATAAAATCTATTCCACCATTCCCATATTCTATCAGACAAAACCTGATCTCCAACATCAAACATCCTGACCCATTTAAACGCCCTTTTCTTATCCCATATTCAGAATCCTCCTGATTGTTAAAAGTAGCTTTCAAGAGCATCTTGCAACCAACAGAAAGAGAGAGGAGACATAAAGACCATGACAACCATCCTCAACGAAAGAAAAGAATTCAATCCTCAGAGAGACATCATGGGGAAAACTATAGAGAGAAACAGGACCAGCCGCCACCATCTGGCCGGTCTCACGTGATTATAAACCGTTAGCAAAACGAAGATAGGAGCCAATGACCATGAAAAAAACAGAGGCCAAAGACAAAGAGAAATTCGCAAAGAAGGCAGCTCGGAGCTGGGACGATCCAATGTGTAGCCCAATCGAAACCATGTATGTTCCGCCTGCCCCTTGATTATTTCCCAGTTGCTGGAAAGATCATTTTCGGCAGGAAGCAGAAAAATGGTTTTTGATTCGAGAGAGAAGGTGGCAACCATGAAAGAGACAGTGGCCACAGACGAAGAGAGATTTGCAAAAGTAGCAGGAAATAACTGGTTGGATCCTATGTGCACACCGGTCGGGACTAGGTAGAAGAGGACATTAAGCAAAAATAACGATTTTTTAACTTGCGAGATAAGAGCTGCCACAACGGCAGAAGTGGTCGAGAGGGGTGACAAGAACGAACGATATGGATACCTGCCTCTCTCAAAAAATACGGGCGGGGTTGAACAGACCCCGCCCGTATTTTTTTTAATGAAGCCTTCACTGGCAAGCGATTAACCTTACATTCAACAATCTAAACTCAAATATTTTTCAAGGAGGGCCAAATGGGTTCAAGCTGGCGGGAAGACTACAAGAGTAAAGTTGTTACATTCGCTGAGGCGGCAAAAAAGATGAACTCCGGCGATTTCATATGCATCGGTCTGGGGATCGGTGCCTGTTCCCCCGACATGTATCATGCCATTCTGGATCGCTGGGAAGACCTGAAGGATGTACGGATCAGCGATTCCGTTCAGGTTCGTCCCTGCCGGCTTTATGATCCGGCGTTCATGGTCAACCTTCAGGGCCATATCAACTATGCACCGGCCTTCGGCATGATGCTGATCCGGAAGATCAATGAAGCCAAACTTTCGGATTTCTTTCCGATCATGACGTCGGACAGCGCCGAGAAATACGCTGTTGCCTCGGATGTCATCATCTGCATGGTGACGCCGCCCAATGATCAGGGTTATGTGAATCTGGGGCTGACGAACTTTTTTACCCTTGAGGCGTTGAGACAAGGGCGGGCGTCGGGGAAGCTGCGTGTTGCCATCGCCGAAGTCAACGACCAGATGCCGACCATCTTCGGGAACAACTGGCTCCATGTTTCCGAATTCGATTGTTTTGTGGAAAATTCTTCAAAGATTCCAGCCGTTGGCCGGCCGAAACCGGGCGAAAAGGAACTTGCGATCGGGCAGAATGTCCTGGAACTTATCAATGACGGCGATACGATTCAGATGGGACTGGGCGGCATTCCGGAAGTCGTGGTGGCGGGTCTGGACGGCAAGCATGACCTGGGTGTGCTGACGGAGATGTTCCCCATCGGCCTGCGCCAGCTCGTGGAAAAGGGAATCGTGACCAACACCCGGAAGCCTTTCCACAAGGGCGTGACCATCGCCACTTTCTGCATCGGTGATCAGGATATGTACGAATACGTCCATGAGAATCCCTCCTGTGAATTTTATCCGGCCTCTTATACCAACAATCCCAACTTCATAGCCCAGCACCCGAATATGGTGGCCATGAATATGGCCCTGATGGTTGATTTCTCGGGTCAGATCGCCTCGGAAGGTCTCGGCCACCGGCAGGTCAGCGGCAGCGGCGGGCAGCTCGACTTCATGGCGGGCGCTTATTATTCAAAAGGCGGCAAGGGAATCAGCCTTATGTACGCCGCACGGCAGTTGAAAGACGGATCGCTGTTATCCGCCATTGTTCCCGAAATGCCGGGAGGAACACCCATCACGGTTCCCCGTACCTACGCCCAGTATGTAGTGACCGAATACGGTATCGTCAATCTGAAGTTCAAATCCAGGCGGGAGCGGGCCGAAGCCCTTATTAACATCGCCCATCCCGACCTCCGAGGTGAATTGCGGGCCAGCCTGAAGAAGAATTTCTATATGAACGGAAGCGGGAAATAGGAACCAGTGTATAAGGAAATGCCGGGGCCCTCTCCCTTCAATTGTGAAGTCGGTAAGGGGATGGAGCGGTGTGAAACAGATGCGCTGAATGGATAACGGGTAATCAATCGGAAACTAATTTTGGGAGGAAGGACGAATGGATTTTGAATTAACCGAAGAACTCAAGATGTTGAAGGACATGGCCTACAAGTTTGCCCTAGCGGAGTTTACGCCCCTGAGCAAGGAAGCCGATGAGCATGAGAAATACACCCCCGAGATCCGCAAGAAAGCAGCGGAAAACGGCTTGGTGGCCGCCTGGATACCCGAGGAATACGGCGGCGCGGGCGCGGGCATCCTGGGCAATGCGATTATTACGGAAGAACTATCCAAGATTGACATGGGTATCGGCCTGAACGTCGTCGCCGCCTGTTTCGGTTGCGAATCGATCTTCCAGTATGGCTCGGAAGAGATGAAACAAAAGTATCTGCCCCCGGTATGTCGCGGGGAATGGGTCAGCGCCGGGGCCTTCACGGAACCCAACGCCGGGACCGACGTCTCC
>JANXZC010000111.1 GCA_025355725.1 Syntrophus sp. (in: bacteria) | reverse complement strand
GCGAGCTTTTTCAGAACCTTTGTTTGTACTTGCTAAGTGTGAATTTCTATAAATTGAAAACGTTGTCCAAGAAAGTATTGAACTGTAGTTTGTCTTCAGACTTGGTAACAAGAACTTCATTCACGGACACATAAGTAACTTCAAAGCTTACAGTCTACGAACTATTCAAAGTGAACTACGATGTGATAGGTGCATTGACTAACATTTCATGAATATAGTTAGCAATGAGTCAGCATGGAAAACAAAAGGGGTTAAGCTGTTCACTTAACCCCTTGATTTTCTTGGTGGAGCTGAGGGGGAGTCATCCTGTTGATCTCTTTAATGTTATAGATAAAAACAAAAATTGATGATAGAGACATTACTGATTGATTTGTTTGAAGAAATATACTAATCATCAAGACAAATTCAGAAATGATAAATTTATGTGTCGGGTAGCTATAGGGTAGCAATAAAGAAAAAAGGGGTCAACCTTTGTTTGGTTAACCCCCTGATTTTTCTGGAGCCGATGAGCGGATTTGAACCGCTGACCTGCTGATTACGAATCAGCTGCTCTACCAGCTGAGCTACATCGGCGTGAAGAGATGGTCTCTTAACTCAACACTCGTATTTTGTCAAGACATAAGCCCATTTACCTTGACAATACACATGGTTTTCATTAGAATCCGAATGTATTTTTTTCAGGGGGGATGACCATGAAGGAACTGATGAAAAAACTGCTGATCCTGTCGCCCATCAAGATTTCCATTTTTCTGGTGATCCTGGCGCTGGCGTTGTTCTTCATGGATCTGCCCTTTCTTCGCTTCATGGAGTTGAAATCCCTGGATTTGCGGATGGTATCCCGGGGTCAGTTGCCGGCGGGAGGGGAAGTCGTCATTGCCACCATCGATGAAAAGAGCCTCAGCGAATTAGGCAGATGGCCCTGGTCAAGGACGGTGACTGCACGTCTTGTCGATACCCTGAAGGGCTACGGCGCCAAGGCAGTCGGGTTTGATATTGTCTTTGCCGAGCCGGATCAGAATGCAAGTATGCAAACCCTCTCTGAAATCTTTCAGGATGCAAAAAAGATGGGTATTCAGGATGCCCGCCTCACGGGGCTTCTGGAGGATAAGGCAAAAGCAGCTAATACCGACGCCATTCTTGCCAACTCCATCGAAAAGGCAAAGAATGTGAGTCTCGGCTATTTTTTTCATACGACAGCAAAGGATGTCGGTTTTATCAATGACGAGTATATTGCCGCCAGTTCCGCCCTGATTGGCGGTTCCATGTATTCCATGGTGCGGGCGAAAGGCCAGGCGGGGACATACAACATCATCCAGGCCTATGCCCCGGTTCCGAGCATCAAGGAGATTGCGGAAGCAGGAGAAAACAGCGGCTATTTCAATGCCTTTCCCGATCCGGACGGCGTCGTTCGCTGGGCGCCCCTGGTCATCAAATTTCAGGATAATTATTTCTATTCTCTGCCTGTAGCCATGCTCATGCAGTATCTCGATTTTCCCATGGTTGTCCTCAACCTCGCCGATTTTGGCGTGGAAAGCGTCATGATCGGGGACCTGCGCATTCCCACCGATGAAAGCGGGCGCCTGCTGATCAATTACCTGGGGCCGGCCAAGACCTTTCCCCATTATTCCATCACCGACATCCTGAACGGTCGCCTTTCTCCCGATCTTTTCAAGGGAAAGATCGTAGTTGTCGGCGCCACCGCTACTGGTATTTACGACCTGCGGGTGACCCCCTTCAGTCCCGTTTATCCGGGGGTGGAACTCCATGCGACGGTAGTTGACAACGTCCTCCACCGGAATTTTCTGGAACAGTCGGCGTGGACGACCTTCATCGATGTCTGTAACATCGTCGTATTCGGCATGATCATGGGTATTGCCGTCCCGAGGGTCAAAGCGGTTCAGGGCATCATCCTCGCACTGGCCCTCACCGGAGGTTTCGTTGTGGCCAATACACTAATTTTTGCCAAGTTCAATACGTGGATCAACATGATTTACCCGGTATTGACCATGATGACGATATATTTGATCATAACGGTATATCGGTACTTTACGGAAGAGCGGGAAAAGAAAAAGATTCGCGGCGCCTTTCAGTATTATCTGACGGCCTCGGTCATCACCGAGATCCTCAAGGACCCCAGTAAGTTGAAATTAGGTGGAGACAAGAAGAACCTGACGGTCATGTTTTCGGACATTCGGGGCTTCACGACGATCTCGGAAAAGCTGAGCCCCGAGGAACTTGTCAGACTCCTGAACGAGTATCTGACGGTCATGACGGATATCGTCTTCAAATATGAGGGCCTCCTCGACAAGTATATCGGCGATGCCATCATGGCCGTATTCGGCGCGCCGCTGGAACAGCCTGATCACGCCCTGCGCGGTTGCCAGACCGCCCTGGAGATGATGACGGAACTGAAGGTGCTCCAGGAGAGGTGGGCCCAGGAGGGAAGACCCTACGTGGATATCGGCGTCGGGATCAACACCGGCGACATGGTGGTCGGGAACATGGGTTCGAATATGCGCTTCGATTATACCGTTATGGGTGACCATGTCAATCTCAGCTCCCGTCTCGAGGGGATCAACAAGGAGTACGGGACCCATATCGTGCTCAGCGAGTTTACATATGAGGTCGTCAAGGAAGAGATGTTCTGCCGGGAGCTCGATTCCGTGCGCGTCAAGGGTAAGAAGCTTCCCGTCAAGATCTATGAATTGATCTGTGAAAAGAAGGACGCGGCGGAACACGAGGAATATATAAGGCGTTTTCAGGATGGTATGGAAAAATACAAACAGGGCCGATGGGATGAAAGCATCGCGGCGTTTGAAAGCGTCCTGGAAATTCTTCCCGATGATCCGCCGGCGAAACTCTACATCCAGCGTTGCCAGGACTTGAAGGAGCATCCCCCGGAAGGGGAATGGGACGGGGTGTTCACCATGACCAAAAAATAACGTCTTCGTAGAAAGACCCGGATGCTGCGTTGCGCTGCATCACTCGTCCCTGCGGCGTACGCCAAGTACGCTTCAGTCCTCGCGATTTGCGCGCTTTGCCTGCGGATCTTTTTACGAAGCCGTTGATTATGGCCAATTTTACGAGTTTATTTATGAGTTTATCAAGATAATAGGGAAAGAAATAAACTTATGCCTTATCAGGAAGTTCACAAATACCGGAGTTGGGTTGAGGTTGACTTGGATCATTTTGCCAGGAACTGGAAGGAGATGAAGCGTCTGGTCCGGCCGGGTGTGAAGATCCTCCAGGTGGTCAAGGCAGATGCCTACGGTCACGGGGCCATCGAAATTGCCGAAGTGGCCCTGAAAAACGGCGCCGTCTATCTTGGGGTGGCCAACGCCGATGAAGGCGTTCAGCTCCGGGTCAGCGGCGTCATGTCACCGATTGTAATCCTCAGCCCCTCACCGGAAGGGGAAATTGGCGATATAATCAAATACAATCTTATCCCTTCTGTCTCGGACCTGCATTTTGCAAGGTCCCTCCAGGATCGCTGTGAGAAGGCCCATATCCGGATATCGGTTCATGTAGAAGTGGATACGGGGATGGGAAGAGGGGGGACCCTTTACTATGAGGCATTTCAAACGATTAAGGATATCCTCGCTCTTTCGAACCTTATCGTCGAAGGGATTTTCACCCATCTTTCCTCGAGCGAGACCCTTCTGGAATATAACGAGGGACAGGCACAGCTTTTCAGTCGTCTCCTCGCACAACTGGAAGAGGCGGGAATCCGTATCCCCATCCGCCATATGTCCAATAGCGGCGCCATGCTGAACTACCCCCAGTTCAATCTCGACATGGTGCGGCCGGGGCTCATGTCCTACGGTATCTATCCCTCCCCGGAGACAATGGATAAAGCGGACCTGCTGCCGGTGATGTCTTTCAAGACGCGGATCGTGCTGCTGAAGGATTTCCCGAAAGGATACAGCATCGGTTACAATCGTACTTACATTACAGATAAACCGACCAGGATCGCAACGATACCGATAGGCTATGGCGACGGCTACGGTGTCATTCTCTCCAACCAGGGAGAGGTTCTCATCCGGGGAAAGCGCGTACCTGTCATCGGGCGGGTTTCCATGGATATGTGTACTGTGGATGTAAGTAGTATCCCGGATTGCCAGGTTGGCGACGAGGTCGTCCTCATGGGGCGGCAGGGCCAGGAATCAATCTCCGCCAATGAAATTGCCGGTCGCGTGGGGAGCATCAGCTATGAAATCCTTTGTGCCTTGGGGAAGCGGGCACCCCGGTTGTTTATCCATAAGGGAAAGGCGGACACCGTTCTGCCCAGGCTCCGGCGCATCTATATCCCTGATGAAGAACGGTCCATCGACCGGATCGACAGCATCATTCGTCAGTGTTTTCAAACCCGGGCCCGGAGCGAGGAATTAGGGGATGCCATTTATTACGAAATGTTCGAGACCCTCTTCGGGAAAGAGGATCGACAGTTGGAATTGCGGGAAGACTTCCGTTATGATATTACCGTCGCCGAGGTCGATGCCGGGAAAGATGGGACAGCGGCCCGACGCGGTGACGTCCTGAATGTGACCACCCGGGTGTCTTATAAGAAAACCTTGAAAAACGATGCCTTCGTCATTGGCTGTGCCTTTGACAATGAACAGTTGGCCGCGTTTTTTGAAGATCCCCGGTGCGAATATCGCTGGCTGATGAGCCGGGGGGAACATCTGGTCTTGGAACGGGATTTTCGCGTTGCCAGGGTGAGCATTGATGACGTGGATGTTCCCATCATCAGCACCGAAATGACCTCCCGGGGTTATGAGGTCTGGTGCAGCCATGAGGACCTGCGGGAAAAGCTAAATACCCAGGTGGAAGTGGCCATCGAAATATTTACGAAGAAATCCCGGACGAACAACATCTTTTCCGTCTATGTTGTTTATCCGACCCGGGGACTCGATATTTCCTTCAATTATGAGCAAACGGGTTTCCGGCATGTCCGGGAGGTGAGCTTCTTTGCAGGCAAGCATCCTTATCCGGAAGTCACTCGGGAAAAAGGAAAATATATCCGTCTCCGGGCGCCGAATCATACCTGGGTCTTTCCGAACAGTGGTGTGACCTTCGTCTGGGATACTTAGAGCTTGTTACAAGCGCTAAAGGAGGCAGCTTGGAGTTGATGAATAAATTACGGGTGGGTATTATCCTGGGAGGGATGTCATCGGAACGGGAGGTGTCCCTCAACAGCGGTCGGAATGTCTATGACAATCTCGATCCGGAATACTATGCGGGGGTGCCGCTGTTTATGGACGGCGACGGCGGTCTCTGGGAGATCCCCTGGCAACTGGTATCTCAGAATACGACCGTTGATATTGCGGAACGTCTGACAAGCGAAGCCCGAAGAATACCTTATGAGGCGTTGAAAGAGAACATCGATTTTGCCTTCATTTCCCTCCATGGTAAGTATGGCGATGACGGATGTATCCAGGGTCTCCTCGAACTCCTCGGGATTCCCTACACGGGACCGGGGGTCCTGGCGTCCGCCCTGGGGATGGACAAGCATATTCAACAGAAAATATTAGCGGCGGCGGGGGTTGATGTCCCGAAAAGCACGGTTGTTTATGAGACTGAATGGTTGCGGGCGCCGGAGGAGGTAAGGGAAAAGTTACGGGAAAATTTTGCCCTGCCTTTTTTTGTCAAACCGGTCCGGGAGGGATCGAGCGTCGGGGTGGGCAAGATTCAGGATATGGCCGATTTGGATGGGGTTATAAAAGAGGCCTTGCGCTGGGACCGGGCGGTGCTGATCGAGGAATTCCTCGAAGGCATCGAGTTTTCCTGTATCGTTCTGGAGCGGGACGGCGAGATCGCACCCCTGGATCTTACGGAAATTTATCCCCAGAGCGCCTTTTACACTTACGACGACAAATACATGCCGGGACGTTGCCGTAAATTCACACCGCCGAAAAACATTTCCCGGGAAACAGCGGAGATAATCAAGGCGGAAGCCACGCGCGCCTTTGAAGTGCTTGGGTTTCGCTCCTACGGGCGCATCGACGGGTTCTATCTGAAGGACGGCAGGATTTTTATTACCGATCCGAATTCGTCCTCGGGCATGGCCCCGTCTTCATTCTTTTTTGAGCAGGCGGCGAGCGCCGGGATGTTGCCGTCGATGATGATCACAACCTTGATTCAGAACGCCCTCGCCATTCACAAGGGGAAAAGAGGGCCGCTTTAGGAAAGCAGCAGGCAATAGAGGAAAGGCAACAGGGAAATATGGGAGGTGTCCACACTTTTCCCAACTTCGCAACAACATCGTCATTCCTGCTTTTTCAGGAATGACGATTTGACAATTTACAGGAAAAATTTAAAGGTTTTACCGGACTGACGCGAAGGAATAACAGATCAGTAAAAGGGAGTCGTAAATGGCAGATGAAAAGGTATTTAAAAAGCTCAGAGTAGCCGTTATCATGGGAGGAGTTTCCTCAGAGAAGGAGGTCTCCCTGGAGAGCGGCCGGAATATATTCAGCAAGATGGATCGGAAAAGATTCGATCCCTTGGCGGTGTTCATGGACTCTCAGGCCCACCTCTGGGATATCCCCTTGAAGCTCCTCATGAGAAACAGTACCAGGGATATCGAAGATGATCTGGAAACAGAGGCCAGACGGATTCCCTATGAGGCCCTGAATGACTGCACCGATCTCGTTTATCTGGGCCTCCATGGCAAGTACGGAGAAGACGGATGCATACAGGGACTCCTCGAGTTATTGCATATTCCCTATACCGGTTCGGGGGTTCTTGCCTCGGCCCTGGGAATGGATAAATATATCTCCCGTCGTATCCTATCCATGAGCGGCATTGACGTTCCCGCGACCATTCCGGTTTTCAAACGGACGTGGGATGGGGAAGGGCGGGAAGAGATTCTTGCCCGGGTGGAAAAAGAGACAGGTTTCCCCTGTATTGTCAAGCCCACCCGGGAAGGGTGCAGCACCGCCGTGAAGAAGGTTGTCTCTATTGAGGGAGTCGCCGCAGCTATAGAGTCTGCCTTCGCCTGGGACAATGTGGCCCT
Source organism: Syntrophus sp. (in: bacteria) (assembly GCA_025355725.1). Classification (GTDB taxonomy): domain Bacteria; phylum Desulfobacterota; class Syntrophia; order Syntrophales; family UBA8958; genus UBA8958. The sequence continues at coordinate 32,057 of JANXZC010000111.1, read as the reverse complement.
GGTGGAGGAATTCCTCGCTGGCACGGAAGTTACCTGCGGCGTCCTGGGGGACGATCCGCCGCTGGCCCTCACACCGTCGGAAACGATTCCGACCGACGACATCCTCTCTCTTGAGGATAAGTTCCTTTACGGGCAGGGGGAAAACAAGACCCCGGCCAGAGTACCCGATGATGTCCTGATAAAAATTCAGGAGACGGCGATCGCAACCTTTCAAGTCCTGGACCTCAAAGGTTATGCCCGTATTGATATGTTTGTCCGGCCCGATGGGCGGATAGCGGTTCTCGAGCCTAACACCCTGCCGGGGATGACGCCTTCAACGGTATTGTTTCATCAAGCCGCCGCCGCCGGAATAACTCAGGCCGATTTCATCAGCCGGGTTATCGACGCGGCATTGAAGGCACATGGCAGTAAGCGGGGGCCGCTGTAGGCGCGATTCCTTGCCTAACTCCTTGATTCTTTGGAGAGGCCCGTCCTGCACTCGTTTGAAATCATTTACAAAAGATTGTTCTTGACAAGTTGGGGAAAATGCATAAATTGCGACCGTATAGTAAAAGAATAAGCGGTGCGTTTTGACGGGATAATGGTGAGGCCGATGGGCCGGTATTTCAATCCTGCACAAATATCCTTGGCGGGTTCGGTCTTTCAGCATGCTGAGAGGCTGGCAAGTGAGTATTTTCGTTTGAGCCCGGAGACGATCAAAGCCCATCGCTATGACGTGAAAACCCTGGCGTTCTTGGAAGAACACGAGGTCAGGAAAGGGGCTTTCGCCCATCTGTGCAAGTATCATTACCATAAAGAGGAGGGGCAGGAAAAGGAGCAGGAGCGGGGATTCCATTTTTACCGGATCTGTCTCCAGGACGACCGGATTCTCGACGCCGTGGAACGGGCTCATTCCTTTATCCGCTTAGGACCGTTGATGCTTTATATCGCGGCCCATGAACTGGTTCACGTTATCCGGTTTGACAACGGAGAGACGGCATTTGATCTTTCTATCGACGAGAAGAGGCAGGAGGAGGAAAAGGTTCACAGTATCACCCGCGACATGCTGCAATCCTCGCTGAATCCGGATCTGAAACTGGTGCTGGATTGCTTCAGTGGTCGCTATCATATCGGAGAAGTATTTTCGTAAATATTATTTGGGAGGGCAGCTTATGCCAATTTATGAATACAAATGCAGGAAATGCGGGAAAGATTTTGAGTTGTTTCAGAGGATGACGGATCCTGCCGTCAAATCTTGCCAGTTCTGCAAGGGTCCCGTTCACAAACTGATGTCCCTGTCTTCTTTTCACCTGAAGGGAAGCGGCTGGTATGCCACAGATTACGGTGGCGTCAAGGCTCCGCATAGTGAGGCGAAGCACGAAGAATCGGCGTCCACCGAGACGACGGTTACGGAGACAACGAAAACGGAATCGTCCGGCGATGCAAAATCATCCGGCGAAGCGAAATCTTCAGAATAAAAAGCATCTTAAAGTTAAGGATAAAAACCGGAGACCAGAGATACCATTCTGGCTCCGGTTTTGTTTTTTAAAAAATCAAGAAGCTTCTTTTCCGTTGTTTGCTGTTCGTTTCCCACTCTTAACCGGGCGCTTCTGACGCAGGCGCTGGACGAGGAATTGTTCGACCGACTCCTGGGACCATTCGCCCTGAAGAACCTCTTTGAGAGTTTCCAGGGGAATCTCCACCCGGGCGGCGCTCTTGTGCCCCCCGGCGCTGCCATATTTGGCGAAGGCGTTTTTGGCAATACTGCCGCAATCCTGGCGGTATCCATCGCCCCGAAAGACAATAATCAGCCTGTCCTTGATGACCCCCGCGATCACGACATAGTAGATATCGGCGATACGGAGATAGAAATCGGCGACCTGGACGCAGACGTCCGGACTTTCCACCTTCCCCAGGAAACTGGTAACCCGGTCACGGTAGCGGCGCCGGTTGAAATAGGCGTGTTCAAAATACTTCAGATATCGCTCGGGAATCTGGTTGAGCTCGATACGGCGGATGAGCTGGCGGTTTGCCCGGGCATAGTTGAGGTAATAGGCGCCGATATCCTCAAGAATGGAATCCCTCTCAAAATTATTGGTATCGCTTTTAATGCCGTAAAGCAAAGCCGTGTAAAGCATTTTGGGAATACGCACCTTTGCGGCGAGGAGATATTCCGTCATGATCGTGGACAGGGCGCCATAGTGCGGCCGGACGTCAGCCAATTCGGCGTGCCAAGCCGAGGTGACGGGATGATGGTCCAGAACGATCTGGGGATGAAGGTTGTCGCAGACCTTGCCGAAGAAGGTCGGTTGGGCGTCGACCAGCGCCAGGAGCCTGTACTCCTGGAGGTTGACCTTGGGGAGGAGTTGGATTTCCACTTTCATGGCCCGAATGAATTCCTTGTTCTGCTGGCGGAGCACCCCTTCGGTGGCCACGAAGGCAAATTTTTTCAATCCCACCGTTTGTTTAAAGATTTCCCTCAGGGCCATGGCCGAGGCAACGGCGTCGGGATCGGGACTGCCATACATAAGAACCGCCAGGGTATCGTCCGGCCTGGCCATGGATTTGAGCTTGAAGACGTTGAGCAGGGTGTCTTCTTTTTTAACGAGGAAGGATTCAATGCGTTTCATAGGCTGACGAGGATTTTCCCTTTCTTTCCGTTGGTTACTTCGCCGACAATGGCGGCGTCCTTCAGACCGGAACGGTGAAATTTGTTCAGAAGTCCGGCCGCCTGTTCAGGAGCCACGGCCAGGAGCAGACCGCCCGCCGTTTGAGGATCGAAAAGAATATCCGCTAACCACTCCGGGCAGTCAGGGCTTACCTCGATGCAGGACATGCGGAATTGCCGATTGCGATGCAGACCTTCGGGCAGGATCCCCATTTCGGTAAGTCCCTGAAGACCTTCGAAAAAAGGGACCGCTGAGGCAAAGATATGTATTCCCACGTCGCTGTCTTCGATCATCTCGCAGGTATGGCCAAGAAGACCGAAGCCGGTGATATCGGTGCAGGCATGCACATCGGCTGTCTCCATAAGGATTTCCGCCGCTCCTTTGTTGAGGGTCGTCATGGCCGCAATGGATTGTGCGATGAGCTCGGCGGGCGCTGCGCCGGCCTTGGCGGCGGTGCTCACGATGCCGGTCCCCAGGGCTTTTGTCAGGATAAGCTTATCCCCTGGCCGGGCGCCGCGATTCATGAGTACTTGATCCGGATGGATGACACCGGTCACGGCGAGGCCGTATTTGGTTTCATCATCTTCGACGCTGTGTCCACCCACGAGGAGGACGCCAGCCTCCCGCATTTTGTCGAGGCCGCCGCGCAGGATATCCCGGAGGATGGACACGCCAAGTTTCTTGATGGGAAAACATACGATATTCATGGCCGTCAGGGGTTTGCCCCCCATGGCGTAAACGTCGCTCAAGGCATTCGTTACGGCGATCTGGCCGAAAGTATAGGGGTCATCCACAATCGGGGTAAAGAAGTCCACGGTCTGAATGATGGCAAGATCGTCCCGGAGCTTATAGACGCCGGCGTCTTCAGAGTGCTCCATGCCGGTCAGGAGATTGGGATCCGTCATGAAGGGAAGATCTTTCAGAGCTTCGTAAAGGTCACCCGGACCTATTTTGCAGGCTCAACCCGCGCCGTGAACGGTATGGGTCAGGCGGAGCCGGTTTTCTTCAGTCATTAGATATTCCTTTGTCGGATAGGTGTATGGATACGCTTAGCGGGGGGGATTATCCGCCGAATTTGCTCTGTTGTCAATCAGGAAGATATGCTTATCCTCGCTAACGATTTGTAAAATGCGTCTATTGTCTCGGTCAGGAAATTATGGTGCTGCAAAAGCAAGCAGTGGGAAAAGACAAAAAAATGGGGAGACCTGAGGTCTCCCCGCATCCAGGAGGAATATTGGGTTTTTACTGTCGGCTGATCATGCCCGTTTGTTCAACCGTCAATTTCTTTTCTGACTTGTAAGATTTGCATATCCTGTGCCATTACTTATGGGGGGACAGATTTCAAATATGTCCCCCCATAAGTAATGGAATATCAAAAGTATTTGTCTTCTCTTCCGCCCATTATCCGGAGGAGTGACTTGCTCCATCGGCGGCAAAGTATGTCGATCCACAGAATTTCCGTTTATTAATAATTAGCAATATCAATACCTTAACTCAAAGACGGATTTATCCGGAATATCGACAATAATGTCGAATCGGATTTTGTGGTTGACTTTCCCTTTGAATTGCCTATGATGCGGATCGTTGCATATCCTCAATCACGCAGGCGGTATAAAGAAATAATGACACCCCCGGAAAAAATTGTCTGGCAGGATCGGGCTCCACAGGGCAGCAGGCCTTTTCTGCAGCCCATAGCCGTGGCTATTGTCTGTGCCGTTTTCATCTGTCTTATCCTCATCATGGGGATCATGGACCTCCGGCGTCTGGACAAAACCCTGGTGGGTATTCTCGAGAACCGCGCCGTGGGTATTGTAGGGGTAGTGCAAAGGCTTGCCCAGGAAAATCTCAATAATCTTGTCCAGGCATCTCAACAGAAGGAGGATCGTCCTTTTGTTCCCGTTGCTGCGGAGGCTTTTTCTCCTCAGAAGCTTTTGATTAATGCCCTTGTTCAATTAGGGCAGGAGGTTGATAACCACTGGAAGAAGGATCGACTAAGCGAAGACTATCTGAGAAAGTTTGCCGATGAAAAGGGGCTCCTGATGATTGCCGTGATGAATCGGAAGGGGCAGTGCGTATTTCAGAGCCGATCCCTGCCTCCGGAATTGGTTCCGGAAAATTCTTCCGCAAAGATTACCATGGAGCTTTTTAACCAATTAGGAAGGGCGAATAAGATTGGTTTTGTTGCCCTGCGGAGGAAGGATGGGAGTGGGACGATCGTCATTGCCCTGGATCCTGCGGGCCTGCGCTTTTGGGGGACGAAAGTATCTGTGGAGAAGGCCTTGCAGGAGCTGGGGGGAGGGCAGGGCCAGGGTATGTCCTATTTTATGATCACGGACACTCATGAAAAGATTCTGGCCAGCGCCGGCAAACTACCTGAAAAATGGAAACCTGCGGACATGCATGTTTCTGAAATCCTCTCCGGTAAGCGTGGCGTCGAGAGCAGAAAAGTCACGTATCTGGAGAAATCGATTCTCGATATCGCCATTCCCGTGTATCTGAACCGTCAGGTCGTGGGTATCGCAAGGATGGGACTGGAACGGGAGAGTATGGAAAAGATCCTTGAAGAAAACGGGAAAAATATTCTGATCTTCATGGGCCTCACCATGCTGATTGCCTTCCTGTCCCTGTGGATGCTCTACATGAACCAGAACCGGCACCTGGCGGGGATTGTCAGTATGGAGCGCAAGCTTGAAAAAGCGGAAAGGCTCTCCGCCCTGGGCCAGCTTGCCGCCGGGGTAGCCCACGAGATTCGCAATCCCCTGAACGCCATCAGCATGGCATCTCAGCGCCTGAAGAGGGACTTTATTCCGGCTGATGAAAGCAAGACCAATGACTTTCAGACCATTACCGGTGTGATTCGTGACGAAATACGCCGCCTGAACGGGATCATCGAGGAATTCCTGACCTTTTCGAGAAGCCGGCGCCTCGATCTGCGAGAGTATCCCGTGACGGATGTCCTGCAGAAAATAGTGAACCTGCTGAGCGAAGAGGTTAAAGAGAAGGGGATCACCCTGGAAACGCGCTGGCTGGAGCCGTCACCGGTGATTCCCATGGACATGGACAAGCTGCAGCAGGCCCTCCTCAACTTTATCAAGAATGCCGTAGAATCGATCTCCGGGGCGGGGAAGGTGACCTTGGCGGTGGGGCCGGAGAAAAAGGGGTGGATCAACGTCCGCATCGTGGACACCGGGTGCGGGATGACATCGGAAGAAATCGAGAGAATTTTCAATCCCGAATATACAACAAAAGAAAAGGGTCTGGGGTTGGGACTTCCCCTTTCCCATGAGATCATCCGTGGTCACGGAGGAGAAATTCGTGTTACGAGCCAAAAAGATGTGGGCACGACATTCGAGATTCTCCTGCCGTCGGCAAAGACGGGAAGCAGGACTTAACGATTTTTGAGGGAGTGGCTATGAGGTCATTGAATATCCTGATTGTTGAAGATGGGCAGTCTCAGCGGGAAATGCTGAGGGATTTCCTGATTCAGGAGGGACATGCCGTCAAGGAAGCTGATAATGGAGAAAAGGGGGTTGCCCAGGTCCGGGGTGCCCATTTCGACCTCGTTCTCCTCGATTACAAGATGCCGGGCATGGACGGGATGCAGGTCCTCATGGCGATCAAGCAGATAAATCCGGAAATCGATGTGGTAATCATTACCGCCTACGGGACCATCGAGACGGCTGTGGAGGCCATGAAGGCCGGGGCCATTGACTACATCACCAAGCCCGTTGAATTCGAGGAGCTTCTGCTCCTGGTGGACCGGGTAGCCGAACGTCGCACCCTGATCAAGGAGAACGAGATTCTGAAGCATGAACTCCGGGAGAAGGGAGTCACGACGGACCAGATCATTTACCGTAGTCCCAAGATGGATAACCTGATCAATATGGCCGGTCGGGTGGCGTCAAGCAGGGCTACCATCCTCATTCAGGGAGAGAGCGGCACCGGTAAGGAGCTCCTCGCCCGGCTTATTCATCACCTGAGCCCCCGTTCCGTTAGACCCATGCTGGCCGTAAACTGTGGAGCCCTCCATGAGAATCTCCTGGAAAGTGAATTGTTCGGCCATGAAAAGGGGTCCTTCACCGGGGCCGCCGCGCGGCGGATCGGTCGTTTCGAGGAGGCGGACGGAGGTACCCTTTTCCTCGATGAAATTGGAGAACTTTCGTCCACGGTCCAGGTCAAGCTGCTGAGGTTCCTGCAGGAACGGGAATTCCAGCGCTTGGGGGGCAATCAAACCCTTCATTCCGATGTACGGATCATCAGCGCCACTAATCGGGATCTGGAGGCCCGGGTTAAAGAAGGGGCTTTTCGGGAGGACCTTTTCTACCGCCTTAATGTCGTGACCATATCCATGCCGCCGCTGCGGGATCGAAGGGAAGACGTACCGCCCTTGATCGAACATTTTCTGCAGAAGTACGCCCAGGAAAACGGCAAGACCATCGAGGGAATCAGCAGTGAGGCCAGAGACCTCCTTATGAAGTATGATTATCCGGGGAATGTGCGGGAACTGGAGAACATTCTGGAACGGGCCGTCGTCATTGGCCGGGAAGAGGTCATCTCCGTGGAGGATCTGCCCTTCCTGGAAGAGTCTCTTTCGTCGGCGGAGGACGGCAAAAAGGCGGAGGGGCTGTTGCGGGGATCAATGGAGGAGATGGAACGCAAGATGATCGTCGAGGCCATGGAAAAGGCGGGGGATCATCAGACGAAGGCGGCGGAAATCCTGGGCATCAGTGAACGGATGCTGCGCTACAAACTGAAAAAATACGGTCTCAAGACCCATTAATCAGTAAAAGGATGGAGTTATGAAAAAAAATGTCTTTTTGATCATGACATTGCTCCTCATAGCCGCGCCGGTTCGGGCGGAGAAGGGGAGCCTCAAGATCGGGGTCTTTCCTGCGCCCCCCAGCCTCACGGCGACGGTGAAGTTTACGGAGCCTTCGGGAAACAATATCCTTGACGGCGGGGAGGAAGGGAAGCTCATCGTCTCTGTCCGGAACGACGGCAAGGGTGAGGCCTTCGACGTCCGGGGAGAGGTTGCGGCCCAAGGGGCGGCGACGCAATTGGAATTCGCCCGCCAGATTGTCTTCGGGAACATTGCTCCGGGGGCGACGGCAACTAAGGAAGTTCCCGTCCGTGCCAGTGAAAGCGTCCGGGCCGGGAACGCCATCTTTGAGGCGACGGTGAAGGAAGCCAACGGCTTTGACGCCGAACCCCTCCGCATCGCTTTGCAGGTGAAGCCCTTCGAGCCCCCGCGCCTCGTCGTGGCCGACATGGGCATCGACGACGCCAACGGCAACAATCGGGTGGAGCCCCTGGAAAATGTCGAGGTAACGGCCCGGATACAGAACGCGGGCCACGGCGACGCCCGGAATGTTACCGTGGAAGTCGTCACCGGCGACAACGTGTATATCGGCGGCGATCGGACCACCCGCTTCGAGCTGGGGAATCTGGCCGCGGGGCAGTACCGGGACGTAAAGTTTATTTTCCATACGAACAAGCGGATCAAGAATGGCGAAAAAATCCCCCTCAGTCTCGATATCCGGGAGGCCCGGGGTCGCTACAACACCGCCCCGCCTCTCCAACTCGTCATGAACGCCCCCCAGCGGGCCGTCCAGGAGATCGTCGTGAAGGGGACGGAAGAGAAACGCGATGAAATCCAATTGGCTACAGGTCTTAGCGTTGATGTTGATGTGAACGTCCCGGCGGGAACGGCGGCTGGTCCCGACGATGTGGCCGTCATCATCGGCAACCGCCATTACTCCGCCCGGGGGGTGCCCGAGGTGGCCTATGCCGATCGGGACGCCCGGATGATGAAAGAGTATCTCATCCGGGCCTTCGGTTACAAACCGGAGAACATAATCTATGAAGAAGACGCTACCCTCTCGAAATTCAACGAGATTTTCGGGACTGAGAAAAGCCGTGGGAAACTCCATAATTACGTAAAGAAAGACGTCTCGAAGGTATTCATCTACTACGTGGGCCACGGGGCGCCGGACCTCGACTCCAGCGAGGCCTACTTCGTTCCTGTGGATGGGAACCCCCAGTATATCGCCGCGAACGGCTACCGCCTGCAACTCTTCTACGACAATCTGGGGAAGATCCCGGCGCGGCGTCTTACCGTGGTCATTGACGCCTGTTTCTCCGGCAACTCGGGCAGCGGCCTCCTCTTCAAGAACATCAGTCCCACCATGCTCAAGGTGAAGAAGGATTATCAGGGACCCCGGAACTCCCTCCTTTTGACCAGCGCCGCGACGGACCAGGTCTCCTCATGGTACCCCGAAAAGCGCCACTCCCTGTTCACTTACTATTTCCTCAAGGGCCTCCAGGGTGAAGCGGATACGACAGGGGATGGGCGGATCACCGCCGGGGAAATGCGCGCCTACCTGAGCGACAAGGTCCCCTATATGGCCCGGCGCCTGAGCGGCATAGAGCAGAACCCCGTCGTCACCGGCGGCGATAACGAGGTTCTTGTAACGCTAAAGAAGTAATGAACGAAAGAGAATATCTCTTGAGTGCCCCTCCCCTTCAAGGGGCAGGGTGGGGATAGGTTGGCGACGATCACAATACCAGTGAGCAGCCAGGAGGAATAAATTGAATTTCATTAAGATGTTAATGTCATTTACCGCTGTATCCGTTCTGCCGCTGTTGGTTGTTATGCTGCTATCGTTCGCAGGTCCTTGTCTATCCGCCGAAGGGCAGCTCCACCGGAATGTCCGGGCCGAGGGGGCCTGCGCCGTCGTGGGGATGACGGCGGAACAGTGCCAGCTCCTGGCCCTCCAGCGGGCCCGGGCGGCGGCTATCGAGGAGGCGTCAGGGGTGCAGGTTACTTCCAGTTCCCTGGTCACCAACAGCATGCTCGCGGCGGATTTCATCAAGACCTATGCCCGGGGTTTCGTAGTTCGGGAAGAGGTGGAATGGCTACCTCTCGACCAGTATCAGAAAGACCGGTCCTCCGCCCCCATCCCGGAATATCGCGTCCGCATCGTCGCCGACGTCCATACGCCGCAAAAGCAATCCCTGGCCGCCGGTTTGTCGGCGCGCCTGAACCGGGCAGTATTTGCGGCGGGAGAGAGGGTGCGCATCTCCGTAAAGGTGGAGAAAACGGTGCGTCTCGCCATCTTCAACATCCAGGCCGACGACCGGGCGGTCCTCCTTTTTCCGAATGTCTATGACAGTAAGAATCTCGTCTCCCCCGGCCGGGAGTGGGTTTATCCAGGCGCGGATTCCGCCGTGGAATTTGAAGTCCATCCCCTGCCCGGCCATGACCGGGATGCCGAGGCCTATTTTGTGGCGGCCCTCCCGCCGGAGACAACCGTGGATTTTCCGGCGCGCTTCGCGGCGGGGAAACCATTGCCCCTGAGTGAATTCTTCAAGCGTTTCGCTGAAATATCCGAACGCAGTGAGGAGGCGATCCTGCCCTACGAGGTAACGGCGGCCGGGAGATAAGGCGACTGAGATTTTGAGGTCGATTTTCCTGTCAGTTTCATTGACAGGAAAAGGTTAATGACTGGGTTAAACGATAACAGGCAGTAAATGTACAAATACGGAGGTGTATCGTGAAATATCGAGTTAATCTGGAAAAGACAGAAGAAGGGTATGCAGTTTGGGCACCCGGTCTTCCCGGCTGCTGGTCGCAGGGTAAGACGGAGGAAGATGCTCTAGAGAACATTAAAGATGCGATAACTGCATACCTGGAGACGGTGGAGGAATTGACCAAGGATAAAGAATCGCGCTATGTAGAAGTAGCCTATGCCTAAATTGTCGGGAGTGAATCACCAACGGGCTGTCATAGCTTTTCAAAAAGCAGGCTTCCGGATTGCCCGGGAAGGCAAGCATATAACTATGACGAACGGTCAGCGTATTATTACCATTCCAAGAGCAAATCCAATAAACGCCTTTACAATGAGCGGTATTGTGAAAGACGCTGGACTTACCCATGATGAGTTCAAAGAATTATTATAAAAGTTAACGAAGGATTGACGGTGATGAAGAAAGCGTCTTTACTGTTGTTGGCGATCATGCTGCTGGTTTCCCTCGCCGGGACGGCAGCGGCGCAGGCCACAGCGGCAGCAACTGCTGAGGCCGCAGGCGACGCCCGGGTGGCGAACGTCAAGGCTAAGCAGGCGGGGAACCGGGTGGTCTTCGAGTACGACCTGGAAGGGGCTGCTAGGGCGGCGGAGGTCGTGGTCACCCTGACGGTCCAGGGGCGGACTTATGGAGCCGGGGATCTCCATCTCTCCGGCGATGTGGGCAAGGTCGGCACCGGCCGGGGCAAACGGATCACCTGGAATGTCCTCCAGGATTTCCCCAAGGGTTACGGGGGGACCGTGGATTGGGAGATCAAGGCCGCCAGCGAGGGGAGGCCAAAGCCAGTCACGACAGCGGCGGTACCCGCGCCCGCCGCCGTCTCCGGCGGTCAGGTTTTTACGAGCCGCTATGTGGGGCGTTTTGTCCTCATCCCGGCTGGGAGCTGCACGATGGGCTCGCCGTCCGGCAGCTCGGGTCGTTTTGACGATGAGACCCAGCATCGGGTGACGATCAGCCGGGCCTTCTACATGCAAACGACGGAGGTGACCCAGGGGCAATGGCAGGCCGTGATGGGAAACAACCCCTCCCATTTCAGCAGTTGCGGCAACGACTGTCCGATCGAGAATGTCTCCTGGAACGATGTCCAGGAATTCATCGGGAAGCTCAACAGCAGGGAGGGGACGAATAAATTCCGCCTCCCCACGGAGGCGGAATGGGAGTACGCGGCGCGGGCGGGGACGGAGACACGTTTTTTCTGGGGCAATCAGGACGACTGTTCCCGGGCGAATTACGGCAATGGGGGCTCATCGGAATGTAAGGGGACCAATCCTGGTAAAACTATGAAAGTGGGTAGCTTTGCTCCGAACCCTTGGGGACTTTACGACATGCACGGCAACGTCTGGGAGTGGGTCCAGGACTGGTACGGCAGTTATTCATCCGGCAGCGTTGCTGGTCCTGCCGGCCCATCGTCGGGCTCCGGCCGGGTGGTTCGCGGCGGTTCCTGGGGCGGCAGCGCGAGGCGCTGCCGGTCGGCGGATCGCCGCAGCGATTCGCCGGGTTTTCGCAACTTCTACCTGGGGTTCCGCCTCGCCAGGACACAGTAACCTTTTGGGTTTTTACATTTTTACGGTTTGCAAAAATAATTCAACTTCCATGTTGGCCTCCCGACGGCTCCGCAGGAAAGCCGAAAGGAGGCCGCCCTTTTACACGCCTTTGGCAAAGAGATATTGCAAGGGAAAGCGACGAACGAAGCTGTAAAAATTCAGTAAGGGTCCCGCGCCTAATGTTCAGAATCATCACCATCCCATTTAACCGCACGAAAAAATTGTTTGAAGAAGAGGTCTTGAACGACTTTCTCCTCAATAAACGGTTAAATTATTTCCGGGCGGAGTTTTTCCGTGATAACGACGACGCTTACTGGTCGGTCTTCCTGGATTACGATGCCCTCCTCGATGCCGACCGCCTTGAGTCCCCAAAGAGGCCTGAAGCGGAAAATCCGGTCAGAGAACTGGATGAACCGCAGCGGCTCCTCCTGGAGAGGCTGGCGGCCTGGCGCAAGGAGCGGGCGCAACGGGACGGCGTACCAGTATATATAGTTGCCACGAACAAGGAATTGGTTGCCGTAGTAAAAATGGCCCCGGCAGTCTGGAAGCCCTGAAATCTCTTAAGGGGTTCGGGCAAGGAAAAACAGGAAAATATGGGCAGGACATCCTGGATGTTGTCAACGGATTTTACAGTGCTGTATGAAAGAAGATTACCCCCTTTATGTAAAATGGTTTGAAGCGACGGATTGGATTCTCACCGTCTTGGAAAAATATCCCAAATCGGTGCGCTTTACCATCTCCGGACGCATCGCCAACCTAACCCTCGATGTCCTGGAGGGGATCGTCGAGGCTATATATACGAAAGAACGCACCTTTATATTAGCACGGATGAACATCCAGATAGAAAAACTGCGGGTCTTTTTTCGTATATCCTTCCGCAGAAAATATCTTTCCGGGAGTCAATACGAACATGTGAGCGGCCTCCTGGAGGAGACGGGAAAAATGATCGGCGGGTGGAAGAAGACTATATGAAGCGCGTGGGTTATCTGTTTAAGGAGTTGTGCAGTTTCAAGAACCTATATCGTGCGTTCCACCGTGCCTGCCGGGGGTCAGGAAAAACCGACGAGGCGTGCCGGTTTTTTTTCCGTCTGGAACCGGAGCTGTTAAGCCTCCAGGCTGACCTGCAAAGCGGCGCTTACCGGCCGGCGAAGTATCGTTACTTTCAGATATACGATCCAAAGGAGAGAACCATCTCCGTGGCGCCGTTTCGGGATCGCGTCGCCCATCACGCCCTGGTGGGCGTCATCGAACCGGTTTTCGACCTTACTTTTATCCGTGACTCCTATGCCACACGCAAAGGCAAGGGCAGCCACAAGGCCATCCTGAGGGCACAGGAATTCCTGGGCAGGAACGAATGGTATCTTAAGTTCGACATCGAGAAGTATTTTGACAGCATTGACCACGAGCTGCTCCTGGCCCTGCTGCAAAGGAAAATCAAGGATAAACGGGTCCTGGATCTGGCGGCCGTTATCATCAAAAACAGCGACGCCAGCCGGGACCTCGGGGCGGGTAAGGGGCTGCCCATCGGCAATCTGACGAGCCAGTTTTTTGCCAATGTTTACCTTGATCCCCTCGATCATTACGTAAAGGACAAGCTGGGTCGGAAGTGCTATCTCCGGTATATGGATGACGGGGTGATCTTTGCTGGTGAGAAGGATTGCCTGCGGGAAGTCCTGATGATGATAAGGACTTTTCTTGGTCGCGAACTCCATTTAAAACTCAAGGAAAGGGCGACGCTGATCAATACGAGGCAACATGGTTTACCGTTTCTGGGCTGCCGCATCTTTCCCGGGCTTATCAGGGTAAAGAACGAAAATGTCAGACGCATCAAGCGGCGGATGCAGATGCGGGAGAGGGAATTTCAGCAAGGGAAGATCGAGGAAGAACGCTTTTTATGCAGCATGCGAAGTTCAGTGGCCCACCTCGCCTTTGCCGATACGCTTAAATTGAGGCGGATAATTTTCGCTTCAGGGGCGGGCGTTGTCTGAGGCTCCAACCGGGTGAATCGCGGCGGTTCTTGGAACAACAACGCGAGGAACTGCCGGTCGGCGAATCGCAACAACAATTCGCCGGGTAATCGCAACAACAACCTGGGGTTCCGCCTCGCCAATACACAAGCTGCCGGAGCCGGTCTGTTTATGGATGGATCGGGAGCGCCTTTTGTGTCCAGACGCCCGTCCCGCTCCGCCGACCAGGCGGACGAAGAGGGCCGGGATTGCCGCAGCTGGTAGGCCTGCTTTAGGGCAGGCTCGAAGGCGGCGGCAATCATTTTTTAAAAATTATTGAGGATCAATAGCACTTAACTTGATAAAATAATAAAGCAATAACCTATATGTTGAATGTAATTGAGAAAGCGGCTACAATCGCAAAATAATCAGTAAATACAATGACTCCCGATAATTGCCTGATTTCAGGGAATTTGATCGGCGGGAGGCATGAACATTCCAGCTCTGCTCCCCATGCGAGGGATGTCGACAGGGCATAGATTCATGTCAGCGGTATTATGCGGGATAGCTCGGTGAAATTTCCTGCAAATTGCAAGTTGTATTTTCAAATTGCAAGAAAATGACGCCCGATAATACGGTAGACCCGGCTATATTTTCAGAATTGCCCTGGCCTCTGCGGGTGTGGCGACCTCCCGGCCGTATTCCCGGCAGATGCGGACGACCCGCTCCACCAGCTCGGCGTTTGTCTTTGCCAGCACTCCCCGGCGCAGGTAAATGCTGTCTTCCATGCCCACCCGGATGTGGCCGCCCATAATCATGGCCATCATGGCCATAGGCAACTGTCCTGCCCCGATCCCGATATTGGACCAAGTGGCTTCCGGGGGGAGGTATTCGTAGATATACAGGAAAGCCTTTGGCGTTGCCGGGGCGCCCCATGGGGTTCCCAGGACAAACTGAAAATGAAGGGGATCGACGAGTTTTCCCTCCTCGCGCATCCGGAGGGTGGTCATCATCATGCCCAGATCGAAGATCTCGATTTCCGGTTTAACACCGGCGGCCGCCATCATTGCAGCAGCCTGATCGAGAAAATCCGGCGTGTTGATAAAAACGTTTCCCCCGAGGTTGATGGAACCGGCGTCGAAAGATGCCAACTCCGGTTTGAGGGACAGGGGAGCGAGACGATCTTCAATAGGGAGATTACGCCCTGGGATGCCGCTGGTCGTGAGGCTGAGGATCAGATCCGTCTTTTCCCGGATCGGTTCGACAGCCCGACGGAAAAGCTCGATATCCTGGCTGCCCAGACCGGTTTCAGGGTCCCGGACGTGGAGATGGACGACGGACGCCCCGGCCTGCCAGGCCTCGATGGCCGATTGGGAGATCTCTTCCGGGGTGATGGGGATATAGGGGGCAACATCCCGCATCATGCGACTGCCGGTAATGGCGGCGGTGATGATTACTTTGTCCATTTATTAAATATCGAGTTCTTTTGAAATCTCCCCGATGGCCTCGTCAAGGATGGCCACAAGTTGATCGATCTGTGCTTCCGTGATGATGAAGGGTGGTGCGATCAAGGCATGATCGCCCCGAATGCCGTCGGCGCCCCCTCCACCCGGATAGACAATCAGCCCCTTGTCAAAGGCAAGGTTGCTTACGAGGGCATTGACCTTCAGGGTGGGGTCGAAGGTTTCCTTCGTTTCCCGATTGCGCACGAATTCCACGCCGGCGAAAAGCCCCAGACCCCTGACGTCCCCCACGATGGGGTTCCTGTATAGAATTTTCAGCTTTTCAAGTAGATATGCACCCATTTTTGCGGACCGGGCGACCAGGCCATGACGGTCGATATAATCAAGGACGGCGATTCCCGTGGCGCAGGCCAGGGGATTCTGGCTGTACGTATGGCCGTGGACGAAGTTCCCGTTTCCCTTTTTGATGGCCTCGTGGACGGCCTCGGTGGTAATGACGCCGAAAACAGGGTAATATCCCGCTCCGAGTCCCTTGGCGCAGACGATCATGTCGGGGGCAACCCCCCAGTGTTGTATGGCGAAGTTCCGGCCCGTCCGGCCGATGCCCGTCATGACCTCATCAACTATCAACAGGACGTCGTAGCGGTCGCAGATCTCCCGGATTTTCTGAAAATAGCCGTCCTTGGGAACCAGGGCCCCGGCCGTGGCCCCCACGACCGGTTCGGCCATAAAGGCGGATACGGAATCGGGACCCTCATAAAGGATCATCTTTTCCAGGTCGTCGGCGCATTCGAGATTACAGCTTTCCTGCTTCCGGCCAAAGGGACATCGGTAGCAGTAAGCCGGAACGATGTGAGGCGTATGCTGGATCAGGGGCTGGTAATAGCGCCGTCGCCCCGTATGGCCGCTCAAAGCCAGGGCCCCCAGGGTATTGCCGTGATAGCTCGTCCAGCGGGATATAACCTTGAATTTAGTGTGCTTGCCACGGTCCACCTGATATTGGCGGGCCATCTTGACGGCCGTTTCCACCGCTTCCGATCCTCCGGAGAGGAAATAAACCCGATTCATGCCCGCCGGTGAGATGTTGACGAGCCTTTCCGCAAGTTCGACGGCGGCCGGGGAGGTGAACTGGGAGCCATGGGAAAAGGCCACCTTGCCTAACTGTGAAAACATGGCCTCTTCAATCTCCCGGAGGCCATGCCCGAGGGCGGCGACTACCGCCCCGCCCGAACCGTCCAGGTAGGCCTTCCCTTCCGTGTCATAGAGATAGACACCCGCACCGCGCTGGACGGAGGGATAGAAACGATTAAGATTCCGGTAAAAGACGTGATCCTGATTCGGTTCTCTCTTCATGTTTCCTATTTTGCGTAACGGGTTCTCAAGTTGGACAACCCCTTGAAATGCTTTCTTTCCTCTTCGATCACGTCGTCGATGACGGCATGTTCATTTGCAGAAACAAATCGTTTGATTTCATGGTAATAGAGGATGGAATCAAGCTCCCGCTGCATGGCGAAATCAATTGCCGCCAAGGTATCCTTTATCTTGGCCAGTTCCGCTTCCAGCATTCCCTTCTTGAAGATGATTTTGTTGTCCACATAATCGTGCAGGTAGGCGGCATATTCCCCATCGTAGGTTTCCGGGGGGTTGTCCTTGTCCATGGCGGCAAAGATCTTGGCGAAGGTCTTTTTGTGCTGAAGCTCTGCGTCCGCCAGACTGCTGAATATCTTCTTCGCATCCTCGTCTTTGGCCAACTGCATTGCATAGCGGTAAAAATGCTCTCCGTTCTCCTCGATACGCACGGCAATTTCCACAATGTCACTGCCTTTGAAAGCGCTCATCTTAAACCTCCTTGATAATAAATTTATGAAATAAAAATATCATTGAGCTAAAGTTAAAATCATTTACTTAGCAGCTTCGCGGCTAATATATAAAGGAAAACCACTCCTTTCACAACCACTTTTTTCTTCTAAAAAAGTGGACCATGGAGAGGGCGACGGTAATCATGACTCCCAAGATCATGAAATATCCCCAATGCCATTCCAGCTCGGGCATGTACTTGAAGTTCATGCCGTAAACCCCGGCCAGAAAAGTCAGGGGCATGAAGATCGTGGCAATAATGGTCAGCACCTTCATCACCTCATTGAGCCGGTTGCTCATCGAAGACAGATAGATGTCCAGCATGCCGGAGAGCATGTCACGGTAGGTTTCCACGGTATCGATAATCTGGATGGTATGATCATAGACGTCTTTCAAGTACAGACCGGTTGCGGCGTTCATGAGGGGCGAATCGGTTCGCTGGAGGGCGCTGATGGTTTCTCGCAGCGGCCAGACGGACTTTCTCAGATAAAGCATTTCCCGTTTGATGATCTGGATGGCATGCAGGGTGTCCCGCTCTGGGCGGGTGACAAGTTGCTCTTCCAGGGACTCGATATTTTCTCCCAACTTTTCGAGAAGGATGAAATACTGATCAATAATGGCGTCGATAATGCTGTAGGCCAGGTAATCGGCCCCGGATTTTCTGATCCTGCCCCCGGTGGCGCGGATTCTTTCCCGGATAGGTTCCATGAGGGGGCTTTGCTTTTCCTGGAAGGAGATGAGGAAATGAGGACCGAAGACAACGCTGATCTGTTCCGGAAGCAGCTGACCTCCCGCTTCCGGTGGCAAGGGAAAGTCCTTCATGACGATATAGATATATTTTCCGAAGTCCTCCATTTTAGGGCGCTGGTCGGTATAGAGGATGTCTTCCAGGGTCAGGGGATGGAGATGATAAAGGGCTCCCAACTGTTCCATGAGGCCGATATCATGAAGCCCCTCGACGTGGAGCCAGGTGACCGCCTCTATACGCTCCTGCAGGCCGCGACATTCCTCGATGCCTGTCAGCGTCTTTTCCTCAACCCCCTGCTCATTGTATACCATCAGGGAGAGCAGTGGCTCCTCGGTATGCCTTTCCCCGACATGGACCAGAGACCCCGGGGGAAGCCCGGTTTTCGCTATTCGTGTCCGGTGATTTTTCCGCATGGCCTAACCTTTTCGATCAATTTATATTGAAATCCCACCATCCCCCCTTACCAAAGGGGGGGGGTAAGGGGGGATATTCATGCTTCGTTGTGTCCGCTTCTGGCATCGGCGCTGGCTAGGATTTAGTCATCATTGCCGGGGAAGTCAATGGGAAAAAGCTATTTACCGATCTTTATATTGACAAGGAGCAAGCTTCGTGTCTCAATCCACGATTAGGCGAGCCGCCAAGCCGAGAGCTGATTGTCGGCAAAGTTGTCATTGGCGGCGGTAAAAAGAGCACGACCGGATCAGAGAGAAAAGGATGACCTAATGTCAGAAAAGAATCTACGACCCAACAGTGTCTATATTTCAACTCCCATAAATGTCCTGGTGGAGGGTTATTACGAGCAGAACATCACGATCGGCGAGGTCAGGACCCATGGCGACTTTGGTCTGGGAACCTTTAACGATCTGGACGGCGAAATGGTTGTTCTGGATGGCGTCGTTTATCAAGTGGCCGCGAATGGAACAGTGGGCGTCGTTGCCGATGACATTCTGACACCATTTGCCTGTGTGACCTTTTATCAGCCCGAAACATTCGAAGAGATCAACGAGGCAGCCATGAACTCAAGGGGACAGGTTTCCCCTCTTCCCTATGAAGCCTTCAATTCACTGCTGGAAAGACTTCTCCCCTCTTCGAATATGCTCTATGCGATAAGGATCGATGGCTGCTTCTCCCATGTCCGGACCCGCTCTGTGCCGAAACAGGATAATTACCGTCCCCTCGTCGAGGCGACTAAGGATCAGGTGGTTTTTGATTTTTATGACATCCACGGGACCTTGTCCGGTTTTTACACGCCCCCCTTCATGCCTTCTCTCAACGCCCCGGGGTATCATCTCCATTTTATCAGTGACGACCGCCGCCAGGGAGGTCATCTTCTCTCCTGCGCCGTAAAGTTTGCCCGGATTGGCATGCAGCATATCCCGCTCCTGGAAGTAGCCCTGCCGGTGACCCTAGATTACCTCACCGCGGATCTAAGTCGGGATACGAGAAAGGATTTACAGAAGGCTGAACAGGAATAGGGAAGAATACTTGAGTATACTGAAACCTCTGATAATGATTATGGCCATCTGTCTGGCGGCGTCTTTCGCCTTTGCCGGGGAGTCTGTCGAACTGAAGGTTTTAGGTGTCGACGGTGACGTGCTGAAAAACGTCAGGGCCGCCCTGGCTGTCCCTGCCGGACTGGTCAAGGATGGTAAGGTTGATGTCTTATGGCTCGATCATTTCCAGGAGCAAATTCCCGTGAAGATTCAGGAAGCCCTCGAATCCCTCGGTTATTACAATGCCGTAACGACTGTGTCGCGGGAAATGATGCCGGAAGGGATATTCCGTGTGATCGTGACGATTGCGGCGGGGGAACCGGTGCTGGTGAGAACGGTAGCTGTCCGCATTGAGGGTCCCGGAGAAGGGAATGTGGCTTTTCGGAACGCCATCGAAAAATTTCCCCTTAAAAAAGGCGACATCCTGCGTCATGATGTCTACGAAGAGGCAAAAAGGGGCATTAACGATCTTGGCATCGGTATGGGCTACCTGAACGGCCGCTTCTCCGTACACGATATTCAGGTGCTGGTTAGTCAGTCCTGTGCGGACATCGATCTCGTCTATGTGACGGGCCCCCAATATTTCTTCGGACAGACAAATTTTTCCGGAGCCCCCGGGTATCCCCAAAGGTTTCTTAATCGCTATGTGGTATTCAAGGATGGGGACGTCTTCTCTTACGAAAAGATCTGGGAGACCCAGCGGAATCTCACCCTCGCCGACCGTTACTCCGATGTCCTGATGGAGACGGACAAGGAGAAGGCTCAAGAGAATCGGGTTCCTGTGGAGATAAAACTGAAACCTTCGCCGGAAAAACAGGTGAAAATCGGCGGTGGCTACGGCACCGATACGGGCCCGAGGTTTTCTGTCAATTACCGGGACAAGAATGTCTTCGACGCCGGTCACCAGTGGGATACGGGGCTGAATGTAAGTCCTGTCCTTCAGGGCGTCGCCATGGGCTATACGGTGCCGGGAGCAGATATCCGGACTTACTCGGGACTTAAAGTCAATCTCAAACGGGAAAACACCGACACCTATACAACGAGGGAGTTGTCCATGGAGCTGCAGCATGTACGGCCCTATTTCCTCGACAAGTCGGGGGCCATTTTTCTCCAGTTGCTGCGGGAAGATTCCGACGCCGGCGATCAAAAGACCAACACCTTTTCCCTGATGCCGGGATTCCGCGTGTTCGACCGCCAGTACGACCATCCGGTAAAGCCGACTAAGGGTTTCTCCTATCTGGCGGAAATCAGAGGGACCCATCAGGACCTTGGCTCCTACACAGGTTTTATCCAGGGCACCCTCACCGGAAGCGGTCTTTATCCCCTGATCGGGGGCTTTTCTCTCCTGACAAGGATTAATGCGGGGGCCACGCTACAAAATGAGGGATCTAAGGACCTGCCCATTGCCATCCGGTATTTTGCCGGAGGCGATAACAGCGTCCGGGGATATGCCTATCAGTCTCTCGGGGCAAAGGATGACAAGGGTAACGTCGTGGGCGGTAAAAACACCCTCGTCGGAAGCGTCGAGGTGGAACGCAGGATTTGGAGAGATTGGGGGGCCGCCGCTTTTTATGATGCCGGCAACGCCTTTAACAGTTTCCGGGAAATGGACCTTGCCCAAGGGGCCGGAATCGGCTGCCGGTATTATACCCCCGTCGGTCCCATAAAACTGGACATTGCCAGGCAGATCGGAACACCCGAGCCGGTGTTCCGCCTCCACCTGGGATTCGGATTCACCCTATGAATAAAAAAGCGATTGTACCCCTTGCCATTCTTGCCACGATCCTCGTGTTTACCGGAATTGTGGTCTGGCTCTTCTATACCGAGACGGGGGCGCAATATCTTGTCTCCCGCCTCATTCGTTTCGTTCCCGCCCGGATAGAAACCGCCGGGATTACAGGAACCCTGGCGTCGGAGCTTGCCGTTCGGGACCTGCTGGTTACCGGTGAAGGACGGCGACTTACGATCGGAAAGACGATCTTGCAGTGGCGACCCTGGGAACTTCCGATGGGAAAGGTCGTGCTGGCAAAGCTGGTTCTACAGGAAGTCTCCCTTCAAGACGACCGGTCCGATGAACCTCTTGATTTGAATTGGCCGAGATTCCCCGGGGTGTTGTCATGGTTTCAGGGGCGTGTCGATAAACTCGAGATCCTGGGATTTAATATCCGTAAACAGGGCAAGGAAATCATGATCCAAAGGGTTTATTGCCGTCTGGACAGTACCTACGGTTTTGCCCGCGTCCACGACCTGCTTATAGAAGGCACGGATGGGAAAATGACGGGAACCATACAGGCCCATCTTATGAGCCCCTTCCTCGCTGTTGATGTAAAGGTAGAACCGAAAGGGTCTGCATGGCCCATGACAGCGCTCCAGTTTCGGCTCCGAGCCCCTGACCGGTCGATGTACGTCAACGGACCATTCACGGCAAAGATCTTCGGCGGCCCCCAGGAGCGCTTTACCCTCAACGGCCTTGTCTCCTTAGATAACCATAGCCTCGCTTTCACGGGCCTCTCCCTGAAGGAAAGAGAACGTAAGGGCGCCGTCAGAGGCGAGGGGAAGGTTGATTTTTCCCGAGCCGTACCGTTTATTCAGGGGGTCGTAAGGGCCGAGGACCTCGACCTCTCGCAGGAGGCTGGCGTAGAATGTCGTCTTACGGGGAATGTCGACATCGCGGGTAATCTCTCTTCCTATCAAGGGCGTTTCCGCCTGCGGCCTTACTTTTCCGTATGGGAAACGGGAGAGGCCACCGGCATTATTACCGGGGATCGCAGGCAGGCAAGCATCGAAGATCTGCTTATGAACATTGGCAAAGGGACCATAAAAGGCCGTATGAATATCGCCTGGGAAAAGGATCTTGCCGCGACTGCAACTATCCAGGCAAGAAATATCGACCCTTCCCATGCGGCGCCGGAGTTGAATGGTAACATCAATGCGGACTTGGAGGGCTCCTTGCGGCGGCCCCCGGGAGCTTCACTAGAGGCTGCCGTGAAAGGACGACTCCTCAGCAGCCAGTTGATGGGCAAGCAACTGACCGGGACCATCAGCGCCCGCTGGAAAGACGAAGGCCTCAATCTTGACGACCTGAGCCTGCAGGGCGACGGGTTCCACGTCCAAGCCCGGGGCGATGTGCGGGACCGCATCCTCTATGAGACGCGAGTTACTAAACTCTCTCACCTCCTGCCGAAGGCGGAAGGGCAATTTCAGGGACAGGGATGGTTCCGGTTCCATAATCGTCTCCTCTCCGGAAATCTCGTCGCCACAGGGAAAGACCTCGCTTTTGATCATACAACGATCGAATCTTTCAGGGCCGATCTTTCCCTTACCGAGGGTGGGAACAAGGATCTTAAGGCCCAAGTGACGGCGAAAAATGTTTCCCTATGGAGGGCGACCTGGCGTCAGGCCGAGCTGAAAGTAGGAGGAACGAGAAGCAGTCACCGTGCAGATCTGCTGGTCACGAATCCGGAGAACGGATTGCGCATTCAGGCTGCCGGTTCGCATCAGCAGGCGGTCTGGACCGGAGTAATTCAGGATGTCTTTTGGGACAGCAAACGATTTGGCCCCCTGACCATTGTCAAGCCTGCGAGCATTGTTGCCACAAGACATTCCCTGTCTCTCGCCCCCCTTCTTTTGACGGGACGACAAGGGGAACGATTAGAATTGGCAGCCCGAACGGATGGTCAAAAAAAGCAGGAGTTCCTTGCGGCCGTATGGCAGGATATCCAACTTGGACGGCTGAATATATTCTCCGCAGACACGGAGATGGAAGGTAAGACCAACGGGCAGATGCGTATGGAGTGGCCGGGAAAGGGACCATTTCGGCTGTCAGGGACGGCGATGGTCAAGGGAGAGATCTCGCAAGGGACGTGGAAGTTACCCATTCGGGATGGTCTGACCCGCATCAGGTGGGATGAAAAGGGCCTGGACATGAGGCAGTCCCTCGATTTTGGGGAAAAGGGAAAGGTCGCGGCGGTATTGTCATCTTCGGCGCCGCCGACCGGGGCGATTCCCGGGGAAGGAGCCTTTCAGGTACGCCTTACGGATATTGATTTTCAACTTATCAAGCCCTTGCTCCCCCCGTCGCTGGAAACGCAAGGCCGTCTCTCCGGGCAGGGGGAAGGCCGGCTGCTGCCGCAGCAGCGGTTTACCATGAAAGGGCAATCAACGGTTTCGGGGGGAGTCTGGACCGTTGCCTACCCGAAAGGGAAGGTGCAGTTTTCCCAAGAAAACCTTGTCCTTGCCTGGAGTTGGCAAGATGACGCCTTACAGGGGACGCTGGAGAGCAAGTTTGCAAACCACGGCCAGATCAGCTCCACATTCAGTCTGCCGATCAAGGCGCAAATCCCGCTGAAAATAAACAAAGAAGGCCCTCTTTCCATTGCCGCCAAGGGCGATCTTCGGGAGAAAGGATTGCTTAGCGCCCTCTTTCCAGGAACTGTTCGGGAAACCCACGGACAGCTTGCCTTAGATCTGGTCATGACAGGAACATGGCCCGCCCCGGTTTATCAGGGAACCCTCCGTCTCACCCGGGCCGGCGCTTATGTCCCGGCCACGGGTATCCGCCTGGATGACGTGGAAGCAGTGGCCAGATTCTACCAGGACCGGGTCGAGGTCGAACAGGCATCCGCCCGTTCCGGCGCCGGCAGTATCAAAGGAACGGCGACGCTGTGGTATGGCGACAGGAAAATAAAGCGTATCAAGGGTTCTCTGGAAGGAGAGAGGTTTCAGGCCGCCTATCTTCCGGAGCTCCAAATACTGGTAAATCCCCGTCTCACTTTCGAAGGGACCCCGGAGCGTCTGATTCTGCGCGGGTCCATCGATGTCCCGGAAGGACGGTACACCGAGTCCAAGGAACCAGATATGATCCATACGAGCCGGGATGTCCGGGTCATGGACAGGGGAGGGAAAAAAACAAAATCCTCACCTGTTGTTATGGATATTGATCTTTCCATCACCCTGGGGGAAAAGGTTTTCATGAAAACCCGGGATCTGGAAGGGAAGTTTGCCGGCAAGATGAACGCTGCCGGCAGAAGCCTGGATAATCTTCGCACCCACGGCGAGATCCATATCTCCCAGGGATTTCTATATGCGGCAGAGACCAAACTTCCCATTGAAAGGGGTCATATCTTCTTCAAGGACAAACCATTTGCTCTCGCTTCCCTCGATATCCTGGCGGTAAAGACGGTCGGTGATGTCCGGGCGGGATTTCTTGTGACCGGCACCATTCGCTCCCCCATAGTGACCCTCTATTCCGTGCCTTCCATGTCGGACCAGGACGTCCTTGCCCATATCGTCTTTGGAACGAGTTACACCGGCGATAAAATCCAGGCCACGACATTGCTGAAATCAGCGGGAATATTCCTTGCCCAGGGACAGTCGGTGGGTCTCGAAGACAGTCTGAGAAAAAGCGCCGGATTGGAGATAGGGGGGTTGACTTCCCCTAGCCGCTCTAAGCAGGGAAGGACCGATATGACCACTTCTCTCTCCACGGTAGGCCAGTATTTATCGCCGCAACTTTACGTCGGTCTGGGGCGAGCCCTGTTCAGTGATGATATCCTCTACGTAATGAGATATTCTTTCACAAAAAAATGGGAAGTGGAAACGAAGGCGGGAAAGCAGAGCAGCCTTGATCTCTTTTTCAAGATCGAGTTCGATTAGTTCTTTTTTTTCGTTTGGATCTTTACTTCCACAATGGGCGGCTTACCGCCCTCGAACCTGACATTCGGCGGATAGCGGAGGGAGACTTCGAAGCTGGTCTGATCGGCTAATTTTGAGAGATCGACAGGTTCGGTCTGAATCTTGATCTTTCCCTGGGAAGCGGCGGCGCCGGGGACGAAGACCCGCACTGCCGAAGGGGAAGCGGATATTTCCTGGACGGCGATTCCCCGGGGGGGCTTTCCCGTAGTTGGCACGTCAACAGGGATGGAAACAGACACGAAACGGGAGGCGGTAATTGTAATCTCCGGGGGGATCACTGCTACGACGGTGAGGTTGGATGGGGACTTCACCATCTCACGGGTGAGGATAATTGCCTGTTTCCCCTCGCGAATATCCCCTAATTTCACCAATATTTTCAGTGTTTCCGGGTTGAGGAGCTGAAATGCCTGGGCAGGACCGGAGAGAATCACTTTTGCTTCTGAAAGTTTGGGTTCTTCCAGGATGTACTGACGGGAGACGCTGAGATATTCAATGGGAATCAGGAAGTCCCGGCGGATCGATTCCTTCTGATAGCCGAAAATAACCCACAGGATGCATGCCAGCGCCAGGGCGATGACCTTTTCCCGGGTGTTCTTCTTGATTTCCTGAGACAGGCGCGAGGTCTTCCCCTTCTCGGGAGATATCTCTCGATAGAAGGTCTCCAATTCGTTTTGCAGGGCTGCCGCGCCGCTCAAGGCCTGAATGTTCTCGTTCCTGGCGCTGGAAATTGTGCCCCGTTCTTCAGATACGACGATGCAGAGGGCGTCGGAACGCTCGGCAAGACCCAGGGCGGCGGTATGGCGCAGGCCCGTGGCGCCGATCCTCTCCATATTCGTTGACAGGGGTAGGTGGCAGCCGAAACGGGTGATGCGGTTGCCGTAAATGATGACGGCGCCGTCGTGCCCCGGAGAGTGGGGGTCGAAGATGCTTTCGAGGATGGACTGACTGACCAGGCCATCCAGTTTTGTGCCGCCGCTGATGTGCCTGTCCAGCGGGTCGTCTCCCCCCAGAACGATCAGGGCACCGATACGATTTCTGGCGAGGTTCGCCGCAGTTGTCGCAAGCACTTCCGTTTCTTCATGTTGAGGACCGGCGGATCGCAAATGTTTGCCGAACCGGCCGATAATGGCCAGGCGTTCGAAGAACCTGCGCAGGTCTTCCTGAAAGATGACAACCAGGACAAATATCAGGATAGCGAAGAAACCCTGGAGAACAACCGTGGTCAGATAGAGCTGAAAGAAACGCGCCGAAACGTAGATGGCGCCGACCACGCTGATGCCAACCAGGACGAACCGGGAGGCCCGGTCTTTAAACCAGATGAGGAGGGCATAGATCATCAGGGAAACAATGATTATGTCGAGAATATCCTGAATTCTGAGATTGTTGAAGATAGATAATATCGTCTGCATCCTGATCCCTGATTGATAGTATTGTCCCTACATATGGATAATTCGTCATGAAAGTCAAGAGGAGAGCTTGACAGGCAATGGGTAACAGCATTTCCATTGACTCAAGAGTGGCTAAGGATTATAGTCGAGACAGTTTTACCGTCTCTAAAGAATTATCCTTGTGAAGAAAGGAGTATGTTGTATGAGGAAAGTATTTCACCCTGTCATGGGTGCTCTTTTCCTGATTATTGTTCTCTCTTCTGGGGTATCAGCCAAAATGCCTCTTGGAGATGGAACAATCGATTCAAATATGAATTTGGCATGGAAATTCGATTTCGGTGGACTTTTCGATCAGGAAAAACCGGCGCCATCTTTGTTGCTCCCGATGGTGCCAGCAGGGGTTTCTGCTGCTGCCGTTTCTGACTCCCTGATCAATGTGTCCTGGAACGCCGTATCGGGAGCTGCCAACTACAGGATTTACCGGGACGGAAAATACCTCACCGTTAATCCTGCCACCCATCTCTCAGACTCCGGGTTGAACGGGGCGACCCGCCATTGTTACCAAGTAACGTCCGTAGATGCTGCGGGCAAGGAGTCGGAGCAGAGTAAGCAGGCCTGTGCAACGACACTGGAGAATCCCAAGGCGTCGCTGGGACCAGTCGTGCTGACGGCAACGGCGGTGTCGGAAACTCAGATCAATCTGAGCTGGAATCCCGTGGCCGGCGCCCTCGGGTATAAGGTGTATCGGGACGGTCTCTACCTGATGACCTCCACTGCTGCGACATCTGTT
Source organism: Syntrophus sp. (in: bacteria) (assembly GCA_025355725.1). Classification (GTDB taxonomy): domain Bacteria; phylum Desulfobacterota; class Syntrophia; order Syntrophales; family UBA8958; genus UBA8958. The sequence continues at coordinate 4,902 of JANXZC010000111.1, read as the reverse complement.
CCCGATAAGGACCTGAGAGAGGCGGGCCGCTATTGTTATCAGGTTACGGCTGTGGACACTACAGGCAGGGAATCGGAAAAGAGCAATCAGGCGTGCACTGAAGGCTCGGAGCAAAAGTATGCGGAGCAGCGGACAAATGCGGCAGGGGCGTTTCCCGTAGCGAAAGGAATGCCGGCTAAGGACCGGGTGCGGATAGACATTGAATTCGATTCCAATAAGTCTGTTGTGAAACCCCGCTATCATCAGGAGTTGAAGAAAATCGGCGATATCATGACGGCTAATCAGGAACTGAAAATGGTAATCGAGGGTCACACCGACAATGTTGGCGGCAAAGATTTCAATATGAATCTTTCCGCACGGCGTGCGGAAGCGGTGAGAGTGTACATCATCGAGAAGTTTGGCGTTAAGAAGACCCATCTCGCTTCGAAGGGTTATGGCATGTCCAAACCCATCGCCAGCAACAAGACGGCGGCGGGCCGGCAAAAGAACCGCCGGGTCGAAGCCGCAGTCGAATATACGATCAAGAAGTGAGGGATTAAGCAAGACGGTCTTATGCCTATGAACAATGACCAGTTACGTGACCAGATTCACAAGACGGCGAAGTTGATTTCTAAAGCAGGCAAGGTCGTCGTTTTTACGGGGGCGGGGGTCAGTACGGAGTCCGGTATTCCTGATTTCCGCAGTCCCGGGGGGCTTTGGTCCAAGTTTGATCCCGACGACTTCACAATTGATCGTTTCCTGTACAGCCCGGAAACACGAAAAAAACAATGGAAATTCCTTCTCGATGAGGGGAGCTTTGCCCAGGCCCGGCCCAATGCCGCCCACAATGCCATCGCCTGGCTGGAAACAATCGGAAAGCTGAACTGTGTGATCACCCAGAATGTGGATGACCTGCACCAGAAGGCGGGTAACAGCCCCGAAAGGGTTTATGAGCTCCACGGCAATATGAAATGGCTAAAGTGCCTGGATTGTTTGGAGCGATATCCGCTGGAGGACCTGCTGGGGAGATTCCGTGGGACCGAGGAGGTCCCTGCCTGTATTCGTTGTCAAGGGATTCTAAAGCCGGATGTAATCTTTTTCGGAGAGTCCTTGCCAACCCAAACGCTGAAGGACGCAACTTATGCGGCAAGCAACTGTGACCTCCTTATCGTCATCGGTTCTTCCCTGGTCGTCTATCCGGCGGCCTACATCCCCTTATACGCCAAGGGAGGGGGAGCGAAGCTTGTTATTATCAACAAGACGGAGACCTCCTATGACGCCAATGCCGATGTGGTAATCCACGGCGGCGCGGGCGAGGTGATGAGCGGCATCGTAGCCGTTCTGCAAAAAATGGACGTCTCATGTGCCTGATTATACTTTCCTGGCGGACCCGCACCGATTTCCCCCTGATTCTGGCGGCTAACCGTGATGAGTTCTACGACCGGCCTTCGCTGCCTGCCGACTTCTGGCCGAACCATCCCGATATCCTGGGTGGCCGGGACCTCAAGGAAGGGGGGACCTGGCTGGGAATCACAAAGAAGGGCCGCCTGGCTGCCCTGACCAATTATCGTGATCCCCTTTCAGTAAAGGTGAGCGCCCCTTCCCGGGGCTGGCTGGTCCGGGATTTTCTCGCCGGTAATGACCGACCGGGGGACTACCTGGATCGGCTCCAAAAGGAGGCCCCCCGATATAACGGTTTCAGCCTGGTTTTGGGAGATGACTCGGGATTGTATTATCTTTCCAATCGCGGGGGCGGTGGTGTTACTCAGCTTTCCCCCGGCATCCACGGCCTCAGCAACCATCTCCTCGACACGCCCTGGCCCAAGGTCGAGAAGGCCAGGGAGAACTTCCGCAAGGTCGTGGAAGGGAAGGGCAGACCCCGGAGCGAGGATTTATTCGAGCTCCTGGCTGATCCCTCACGGCCGGAAGATCGCGAACTGCCGGATACCGGTATCGGTCTGGAATGGGAACGCATCCTGTCGTCAGTTTTCATCGCCAGTCCTGTTTATGGAACAAGATCTTCCACAGTCCTGATGATCGATCGTCTTGGCCGTGTCCACTTTGAAGATCGACAATTTAACGGGAGTGTCGGCGCCTGGATGACCACCCGCTTTGCATTTCGTATGGAAGGAAACCATGTCGAGACGTGAGTATCCCCAAAGGCCGATTGTAGGCGTCGGGGCCATTGTCATAAAGGAAGGAAAGGTGCTCCTCGTGAAGCGTGCCGCTGCTCCGAGCCGGGGATTATGGGCGATTCCCGGCGGAACGCTGGAGCTGGGAGAAACTCTTCAGAGGGGGGCGGAACGGGAAATACTTGAAGAAACCGGTATCCGGATCAGGGCGGGTTCCCCCGTATATACATTTGATTTTCTTGAATATGATAAAAAAAATAAACTTCAGTATCATTTTGTCGTTGTCGATATGGAGGCCGAATATGTGGCGGGAGAGGTACAGGCCGCCGATGACGCCCTCGATGCCCGCTGGGTTTCCCCGGAGGACTTGTTGTCCATGTCTGTATCCAAGAATACCTTGAAAATTCTCAGGGAAAGAGGATTTATTTCTTCTTGAAATCCAAGGGCATTTTAAATTATGATGGGTCAGTGGAACCGTCTTATGGGGTCGAACTCAATAAGGATGAGAAGGGGGCTGTTATGAAGAGGATGATGGGTTTTCTGGTTATGGCGATGGTCGTGGGGTCGCTGGTTATGCCTGCGGTTACGGCAGCGAAGGCAAGTCCGAAAATGGAGGGGGAAATCAAGGCTGTCCTGAAAAAGCATGGTGACTTTTACAAGGCGAAGGATCTCAAGGGGATCATGTCGCTGTATGCGAAAGGACCGGATGTCATCTCCATCGGTTCTGAGGAAGGGAAAGATGCCATCGGTTACGAGCAGATCAGCGCCAAATACAAGAAGGCCTTTGCGGAAATTACCGATATTAAATCAATTAGTTACAGCAATCTAGATATATCCGCACTCGGGAAGGTGGCTTGGATTTATGCCCAGATCAAGGCCAGCCTTAACATGGCCCAGGGGGGCAAGCCGGTCGATATCAAGGGCCGGGTCACGGCGGTTTTGAAGAAAGAAGGCAAACAATGGCAGTTTGTACAGACCCATTTCTCAGAGGCTAGCAGGCCGATCACCATTACCTTTGAAGAAATCGACGTCAACAAGGACGGCAAGATCGATTACAAGGAGATGACCATTGTAATTAAAGGAATGACGCCGGAACAGTTCAATGCCCTAGACAAGAATAAAGACGGCGTCATTACCAAGGATGAATACCAGGGTTACATGACCGACGAGCAGATGCAGGCTGTCTGGGCCCGTCCCCATAATATCTTTTAGGTGACGCCATGAAGGTCGTCTATCACAAGGATTTCAACCTGTCTTACTGTTCCGATCCGGCAGCGGCTTTCGGCCGCATTGAAGCGGTGCACAAAGTCATCAAGGAAAGGGTCACCTTTATAAACGCCGTACCCGCGGCAGCGGAAGATATCGATGCCGTCCATACCCCCAGTCATATCGAGATGGTCCGGCGCGAGGGCATATATGATATTGCCGCCCTGGCTGCCGGCGCGTCTATCCAGGCGGCGCAGATCGGACTCAAGGAACCATGCTTTGCCCTGATCCGGCCGCCCGGCCATCACGCCTCGGCGGCGAGTTCATGGGGATTCTGTTATTTCAACAACATGGCCATTGCCCTGGAGAAGCTCAAAAGAGGGGGGCTCATCAACAAAGCCCTTGTCCTCGACTTTGATCTCCATTTCGGCGATGGGACGGTGAACATCCTGGGAATCAAGGGCTATGTAAATATCTACAACCCCTCGTTTTCCAGCCGCACCGACTATCTCAAGGGGGTCAGGTCATTTCTGGAGTCGAATCCTGCGGATATTATCGGTATTTCCGCCGGGTTCGACAACCACATTGAGGACTGGGGAGGGCTTTTGACCACGGCCGACTATATGGAGATGGGCAAGATGGTCAAGGATGCCGCTCATAGTAATAAAGGCGGATATTTTGCCATCCTCGAAGGGGGCTATAACCACGGGGTTTTGGGTCAGAACGTGATGGCCCTGATCGAGGGCATGGAATGAGGGCAGAAGGCCACCGTCAACAGTAGAGAAACAGAGTGGAGTCACGAACCGATCGGGTACGGTAATGACAGAAAGGAAAACCCCGCATGATTTGACCATCGCGGCCATATCATGCGGGGTTTTTTAATTACCCCTTTTGCCACATCTTTATATTTATTTGAGGGGCTTCCTCTCGACAAGCTGCCCGACCCTGATCATTCTGATCTGCTCCGGTTTATCCGCATCGACCATTGCCCAGGCAACGTTCGGTTGTAACTGGTCGGACGATACGATCAGGCTGACCGGAAGTCTCTGGACGTCGCATTCTTTCTTACCCGACATGGGATCTTCCATCTCTTCAAAGGTATATACGAAGAGTTCGTTTCCCGATTTGATCCCCACTTTTTCCCCGACGCTGATCCGTACAGCCTTCTCCTTGCCGTCGGGACTGTTCTTGATCATGGTGATGTAACCCTTGAGGGGGAAATACTTGGACAACTCAGGACGGGCAGCCGCGAGGCTCTTGCTTGCGGCCTTCTTGATGCCGCCGATGAGGGCGTCATAATTGGGGTAGGGGGTCTTGCCGATGATATGCTTGCCTGTCAACTTCTTCGATAGAACCACCTCGCCGCTCTCCACATCCAGAATCCGCACGGTTACCTCGGTGCCGATATTCCAGCCTTCCTGGGTTTCCAGGGCGGCGGCGCCGACGGCCATAGTGAGATCCACCCACTGGTTACCGCTTCCTCCTTTGCTTAAATCTTTTCTTGCTGATTTGTAGGAGACCCACTTTAGATCCACATTATTGACCGATCCGGTGATGATGTATTTGACGCCTTTGAGTTTTCCCA
>JANXZC010000096.1 GCA_025355725.1 Syntrophus sp. (in: bacteria) | reverse complement strand
AACTACCTTTTTCAATTGCATAACAGGCATTTACAAGCCGACGGGGGGAGATGTTTTCGTGACGCCGCCGGGGAAGAAACAGCGGCGGATAAGCGGCATGAAGACCCACCGGGTGACGGCGCAGGGCATGGCGAGAACCTTTCAGAACATTCGCCTCTTTCCGGAAATGACGGTATTGGAGAACGTCATGATCGGTCGGCACTGCCGTTCCCGGGCGGGCGTCCTCGGGGCGATCCTCCGTGATGGGGCGACACGCCGGGAAGAGAAAGACATTGTTGACAAGAGTTACGCCATCCTGGAGAAAATGGGGCTGGCCGAGGAAGTAAATGAACTGGCCAAGAATCTTGCCTACGGAGCCCAGCGGCGTCTGGAGATCGCCCGGGCGATGTCCACAGCCCCTTTCCTGCTCCTCCTCGATGAACCGGCGGCGGGAATGAATCCTCGGGAGACGGACGCCCTTGAGGAACTGATTCGCCGTATCTGCAATGAAGAAAATATTGCCGTGCTAATGATTGAACACGACATGCGCATTGTGATGAGCATTTCCAGCCGCATCTATGTGCTGGACTATGGCCGGATGATCGCGGCGGGAACGGCGGCGGAGATCATGGAGGATCCTATCGTGATCAAGGCTTATCTGGGCGAAGAAGACATGGATGCACCGGCTTAGTAAAAAGCCCGGATGCGGCGTTGTGCTGCATCCTTCGTCACTGCGGCGTACGACAGGTACGCCTCATGACTCAGGATTTGCGCGCCTTGCCTGCGGATCTTTTTACTAAGCCGGCAATTTGAGCCAATTATTAAATTATTAACGGATTCATCAAATTATGACGAATGTTCTTGAATTGATTAACGTCCAGACCTATTACGGCAACATCCAGGCCCTGAAGGACATCAATCTCCAGGTGGGCGAGGGGGAGATCATCACCCTCATCGGCGCCAACGGGGCCGGAAAATCGACGACCCTCATGTCCATCTCCGGCATTGTCCCCCCCCGTTCCGGAGAAATCCGCTTTATGGGAAAGAGCCTCGCGGGTATGAGTCCCGACAGGGTCGTGGCCCTGGGAATATCTCAGGTTCCTGAAGGCCGCCGGATATTTCCCTGGCTGACGGTCACGGAAAATCTCGATATGGGGGCCTTTCTGAGAAAAGACAAAGACGGCGTCAGAAAGGACATGGCCCATATCTTCGAACTTTTCCCCATCCTCTCGGAACGAAGAAACCAGCAGGGGGGAACCCTCAGCGGCGGGGAACAGCAGATGCTGGCCATTTCCCGGGCCCTTATGGCCCGCCCCCGCCTGCTCCTCCTTGACGAACCGTCCCTGGGTCTGGCCCCCATCTATGTCCGCCTGATCTTCGACATCATCAGGAGAATCAACCGGGAAAACGGGACGACGATCTTTCTAGTGGAACAAAACGCCAACATGGCCCTGAAGGTTGCCCATCGCGGCTATGTCATGGAGACCGGCCGCATCGTCATGGCCGATACGGCGGCAAGTCTCCGCAGCGATGAGGGGGTAAAACGGGCCTATCTGGGGGTATAAAGGAGTATAATTAATATGTTAGGATCAAAAGTAATTATCGAATCTCTGCCGATTGGCGGCCCCGACGAGACCGAAAGAAGGATCTACTCCGACAAGGGCGAAATGGCCCAGATCATCAACCGTAAAAAAGATTCCTTCCGGCAGATCGTATACTGGGACATCGACTCCCCCCGGACCGGCGTTGACCGGGGGCATCACTACCACCGGAACAAAACGGACCGGTTGTATGTGATCTCCGGCGAAGTCGAGCTCCTCCTTGAAGATCCGCAAACCGGCGAGAAGGCCACGGCGCATCTCAAGACCGGGGATCGCGTCCTCATCGCTCCCGGCATCGCCCATGCCGTCCGCTCCCTGAGCTATGCCCAGGTTCTCGAATACGCCCCCGATCCTTACGACCCTGCCGATACCTATCCATTCAAAATTTATACGAAAATACCCCCTGCCTCCCCTTTGGCAAAGGGGGATTAGAGGGGATTTTCGTGCTTCGTTGCGTCTGCTTCGGGCATAGGGGTTAATGAAATAAATACTGCGGATTAGCTTGACAGCACGGGTCCAATCTTTTAGTCTCACCGTTCATGAGCGCCAAGCCAACATCATCGACCATTACCGGGAGGCCTTTTCTTGCCCTCGCCTTTCTGAGCATGATCTGGGGCTATAACTGGGTGGTCATGAAGGAAGGGCTCCGCTTCTGCGATCCCTTTGTATTTGCGGCCATCCGGGTATCCCTGGCCGCTTGCTTCCTTTTCGCCATTCTGCTCTGGTCAAAAAACCCCATCCGTCCGCGGCAGGTGAAGTTGACCATCCTCCTCGGACTACTTTCCACGACCCTGGGACTCGGCCTGCCCCTGTGGGCCCTGGTCAGCGGCGGAGCGGGGAAGACGGCCATCCTCCTCTACACCATGCCGTTCTGGGTTATTCTCCTTGCCTGGCCCATCCTGGGTGAAAAAATGAGGGGTCTGGAATGGCTGGCCGTAATCCTGGCCTTCACGGGTCTGGCGCTGATGGTGGACTTCCGGGCCGTCGGGGTAAAGCTCTGGTCAAGCATCATTGCCGTGATCTCGGGCATAGCCTGGGCGGGAAGCGCCATTGTTACCCGGATCATGAGGCGAAGTCCCCAGTTCGACCTCCTCTCGGTCACGACCTGGCAGATGATATACGGCGCCGGGCCCCTGATAATCATTTCCCTCGTCCTGCCGGCGCCTCCTATTCAGTGGACCCCCGTATTCATTGTCGCTATGATCTATAATGTGGTTTTCACGAGCGTCATCGCCTTCCTGCTCTGGTTTTACATCCTGGAGCGGGTTCCGGCGGGAATGGCGACGATGGGCACCCTGGCGACACCGGTAATCGCCATCGCTGCCGCCGCCCTCCAACTGGGCGAGATCCCGTCCTTACGGGAAACCGCCGGGATCATTTTAATCCTTTCGGGGATAGGTTTCCTGAGCGCCGTCGCTATCCTGCGTACCCGCCGCTTGGGAAGGATTCAATAAGGTTGATCCTGTTTTATTTCAGATAACCTGCCTTTTTCATGAATTCAGGATCTTTCTCAAGTTCCCTGGCAAGAGCTTGGATCTCCCTTTGCACCGCCGGCGAAAAAGAATTAAAGGCGCCTTCCGCTCCGGAGGCATTCTTGGCATCAACATGCCTGGACGCATTTGCTCCGCTTTCCTGCATGATCATGAGGACTATTTTTTCAATTCTCTTTTGAATGTTCGGAGGAAACTGTGCAAGACTCTGCTCCGCCTGCAATGCCTGGGGATTCTTCGACGCATAATCCGCCCGTGCCGCAGGATCAGCAAAGAAGTTGCTCAGCATGGACATGGCTGCTTCGTGTGACCTGTCTTGAGCAAAGCCAATGTTCGTTGAAAAGACCAATGCGAAGATCGCCGCTACCATCAAATACTTAGCTTTCATAATACACCTGCTCTAAATATTGTGATCCGTCGCTTACGGTTCCCCCATTCGCCCACAGAAAAACCGAGGTGGATTATCAGTATTTCATGTTTCTCAGTCTTTCCACCCTTTTTTCTATGGGGGGATGGGTGCTGAAGAGATTCATAACCATATTGCTCGACAAGGGATTTACAATGAACATGTGTGCGGTTGCAGGATTAGCGTCCATAGGAATTTTTTGCGATGCTCCGGATAATTTCTCCAACGAACTTGCCATTGCTTCCGGTTTTCCGGTTAGCTTGGCGCTTCCTGCATCAGCATAGTATTCCCTCGATCTGGAAAGGGCCATCTGCACTAAAGTGGCGGCAATCGGCGCTACCACCGCGGTAGCGAGAAGCGTCACAAATCGTCCTCCATCATCTCCGGCGCCTCCCGTGAGCGCAGCCCATTTCGCCATGTTTGCAATGACAACCACTGCACTTGCGATTGTTGCCGCCATCGTGCTGATCAGAATGTCATTGTGTTTGATATGGGAAAGTTCATGCCCGATGACACCCTCCAGTTCATCTCTGTTGAGTATTTTCAGGATTCCGGAAGTGACTGCTACGGCGGCGTGGTCTTCATTTCTGCCGGTTGCAAAGGCGTTGGGAGTTTTATTGGGAAGAATATAAACCTTGGGCATGGGTATCTTTGCTTTGCCTGCCGTTTCTTTCACGATGTTGTAGAGCTCAGGGGCCTGTTGTTCAGATACAGGGATAGCGTCATACATCTTAAGAACAATCGTATCCGAAAACCAGTAGCTGCCGAAGTTCATGACAACAGAGAGAACGAGGGCGATGATCAATCCCGTTTTGCCGGCTACAAAATATCCGACCACAAGAAGAATTCCGGACAGGGCAGCCAGCATTATGATGATCTTCAGGGTGTTCATGATTTTCTGACCTTCTTTCAATATATTGTACAATATACCAATATCTTAAGGGAAGTATTTTGTAAAGCTGCGCTTGAAACTATCAGCTTATTCTTGTCC
>JANXZC010000094.1 GCA_025355725.1 Syntrophus sp. (in: bacteria) | reverse complement strand
CGGACTCCGGATGAAGCCCGACATGTTCGTGAACGTCGAATTCGGCGTCGCCACAGGCAAGCAATTGCTTGTGCCCGCGGAGGCCGTGCTGGACACCGGTGATCGTCAATCCGTATTCGTCGATCTCGGGAACGGCTACCTGGAGCCACGTCAGGTTGTCATCGGCGACCGATTCGGCCCACGCGTCGGGATCACACACGGGCTCTCGGTTGGCGAGCGCGTCGTGGCCTCAGGAACGTTCCTGATCGACTCGGAGAGTCAGATGCGTGCAGCAGCAGCCGCGGCGCCCGCCCTTGCGCATGCGCCTGGGCACGCCGATGCCGCGCCGCCAACCGCGCCCTCTTCCGGGCCCGCAGGCACGGCGCCCGGACGTCGGGAACACGTCCATGATTGACGCCATCATCGAGTTCTCGGCGAAGAACCGCTTCGTGGTGTTTCTCGTCGTGGCCGTCGCGGTCGTGGGCGGCATCTGGTCGATGCGCAGTGTGCCGCTCGACGCCATTCCAGACCTCAGCGACACCCAGGTGATCGTCTACTCGAAGTGGGATCGTAGCCCCGACATCATCGAAGACCAGGTCACCTACCCGATCGTCACCGCCATGCTCGGTGCGCCGAAGGTGAAGGCCGTGCGTGGGTACTCCGATTTCGGGTACTCGTACGTCTACATCGTGTTCGAGGAAGGGACGGATATCTACTGGGCCCGGGCGCGGACCCAAGAATATCTGTCAGCGGTGCTGCAACGTCTTCCCCAGGGGGTGCAGACCGAATTGGGGCCCGATGCCACAGGGCTCGGCTGGGTTTTCCAGTATGTGCTTGTGGATACCACGGGAAAACGGAGCCTGGCGGATCTCCGCTCCTACCAGGACTGGACCTTGCGGTACTACCTGAAGGCAGTGCCGGGGGTGGCTGAGGTGGCGCCCATTGGCGGTTTTCGCCAGCAGTACCAAGTCAATCTTGATCCCAACAAGCTGCAGTTCTACAATATTCCCATAGGCCGGGTGGTGGAAGCGGTTCGTGGCAACAACAACGATGCAGGAGGACGCCTCATCGAGTTTGGCGGGACCGAGTACATGGTCCGTGGCCGGGGATATGCCCGATCCATCCAGGATTTTGGAAATATTGCCCTGTCTGTAAGTGAGAGCGGCTCACCGATCCGCATACGGGATGTGGGCGAGGTTGTTCTCGGCCCCGACCTGCGGCGGGGGATTGCAGACCTGAACGGAACCGGCGATGTTGTCTCCGGTATCGTCGTCATGCGCCAAGGGCAAAACGCTTTGGATGTGATCGAGCGGGTCAAGAAAAAGATCCGTGAGATCGAACCGGGACTTCCGCCCGGCGTCAAAATAGTTCCCGTTTACGACCGGTCAGACCTGATCAATCGTGCCATCGACAACCTGAAGTGGACCATCCTCGAGGTCATGATCACCGTTTCCCTGGTGGTGCTCCTGTTCCTCTGGCATATCCCGAGCGCAGTCATTCCTATCATCACCATCCCGCTTGCCATCCTTATTTCGTTCATCCCCTTCCAGCTCATGGGTGTCACGGCTAATATCATGTCCCTGGGGGGCATCGCCATCGCCATCGGCGCCATGGTCGATGCGGCCATCGTGGTCGTGGAGCAGACACACAAGAAGCTGGAACTCTGGGACAAGGAAGGTCGCAAGAGCGATTACCGGGATGTAATCATTGTGGCTATCAAGGAAGTGGGCGGTGCCAGTTTCTTCGCCCTCCTCATCATTGCCGTGTCGTTTCTTCCCGTTCTCACCCTGGAGGCTCAGGAGGGACGTCTATTCAAACCGCTGGCCTACACCAAAACCCTTTCCATGATCGTTGCCGCCGTCCTGGCCATCACCCTTGACCCGGCCCTGAGGCTGTTTTTTACTCATATTCGCAGCTTCAGCTTTCGCCCTCTCTGGATATGCCGGGTAGCGAACGCATTTGCGGGAGGGAATATCCATGCCGAGTCGCGTCACTTCATCAGCAGCTTTTTAATCCGCATCTACGAACCGGCGGTGGCTTGGTCTTTGCGTTGGAAGTGGTCGGTCATCGGCGTTGCCGTCCTCATGGTCCTGGTGACAATCCCCGTCTTTCAGAAGCTTGGTTCCGAGTTCATGCCCCCCCTGGATGAAGGCGCTCTCTTTTATATGCCCACTACCATGCCGGGTATCTCCGTTACGGAGGCACGGAAGCTGCTCCAGACCACCGACCGAATCATTAAAAGCTTCCCGGAAGTCGATCAGGTCCTCGGGAAGGCCGGACGTGCCGAGACATCGACTGACCCGGCGCCTTTCTCCATGCTGGAGACCCTGATCACCCTCAAGCCGAAAAACGAATGGCGAAAAGTGGGGACCTGGTATTCTGCCTGGGCTCCGGACTGGCTCAAAGCTGTTTTACGACGTATTGCGCCCGATACGATCTCTACGGCGGAGCTGGTCAGTCAGATGAACGAGGCACTGAGACTGCCCGGTCTATCCAACGCCTGGACCATGCCGATCAAGGGGCGGATCGACATGCTCACGACGGGCATTCGCACCCCTGTCGGTCTCAAGATTTCCGGCGCCAACCTGGTGCAGATCGAACAGATCGGGGGGCAGGTAGAGGCGATCCTACGCCAGATGAAAGGTACCCGGAGCGTTTTCGCCGAGCGGACCGGCGGCGGCTACTTTCTCGATATCGATTGGAACCGTGATGAACTGGCCCGCTATGGCCTCTCAATCGACCAGGCGCAGGAAGCGGTGCAGAACGCCATCGGTGGGGAAAACATTGCCACCACCATTCAGGGACGGGAACGATATCCTGTGAATGTCCGCTACATACGTGACTTCCGTAGTAATCCGGAGGCTGTCGGCCGTGTCCTCGTGCCGGTCGCCGGCGGACAGAAACAGATTCCCCTGTCCCAACTGGCCGAGGTAAGCGTCGCGAGCGGACCGGCCATGATCCGTGACGAGGATGGACTGTTGACGGGCTATGTCTACGTAGATATAGCCGGCCAGGATCCTGGAAGTTACATTGCGGAGGCGGACCGTCTGCTCCGGACAAAAGTGGAATTGCCCGGAGGTTACGCCGTCACCTGGAGCGGCCAGTACGAGGCGATGCAGCGGGTCAGGGAACGCCTGGAGATCGTCGTGCCGCTGACTATACTGTTGATCGTCCTGCTGCTCTATCTTAACACCCGATCCATGGTGAAAACCACCATCGTCCTTTTGGCGGTACCCTTCTCGGCGGTAGGAGCGATCTGGTTTCTCCATTTTCTCGGCTATAACATGAGCATCGGCGTCTGGGTCGGACTCATCGCCCTGCTCGGCGTAGATGCGGGAATGGGGGTTTTCATGCTCCTCTACCTGGACCTGGCATATGCCCAGGCCAGACGGGAAAGACGTTTGACCACTCTCGCCGACCTGCGGACGGCCATCACTCAAGGGGCTGCCAAGCGCATCCGTCCCAAGTTCATGACCGTGGCTACCATGTTCCTCGGACTCGTCCCCATCATGTGGGCCACTGGCACGGGCGCCGACGTTATGAAGCATATTGCCGCACCGATGGTGGGAGGGATATTTACCTCCTTTCTCATGGAATTGATGGTTTACCCGGCCATCTATGAGATCTGGAAATGGAACTTTGAGATGAAAAAACTGCCAATCCCCACGGGGGAATGAAGGTCTGAGTATGCGAGGATATCGGATATGTCAATGAAATGGAGACGAAGGTGCGGCTGGCGATGTGCAGGGGCTTTATGGCCGACGATCATTTTCCTGGCACTTCTGGCAGTGGTAGATACCGGTAATGCCGCAACCCTGCGTATTGGCGACACCGTACCATCGATTACCCTTCCCGGCGTCAACGGTAAAACCTTGAGGATTCCCGAAATCTTCAGGGGAAAGGTCATGGTGCTTCATTTCTGGCAAATCGGCTGCACTTCATGCCGGCTGGAGATGCCTGCCATGGACGATCTTTACAGCACTTACCGGAAAAAGGGATTGGAAGTTCTAGCGGTCAATGTTGGTCAGCGAAAAGAAGATGTGAGAGCTTTTACCGCCGAACTGGGGGTCTCCTATCCGATTCTGATCGATGCGGACGGGAAGAGCTCTTCTTTGTATGGCGTGACGGACGTACCCAGGACCTACATAGTAGATCGGAGTGGCGTGATCAGATACAGAATCTTTGGCGGCGCAACGCCGGAAGTCCTGAAAAAACTGATTATCAGTCTCCTGTAAGGGGAGTTGTTATGAAAAATCGTCTACAAATGAATAAATCAAAATAAGGAGGTTAAAGATGAAAAAATTGTTCGTTACATTAATTCTTGTTCTATTCACTGCGCCAACCATTTGCCTTGCTGACGGCGCCAGCGATTACAAGGCTAAATGCGCAGCCTGCCACGGGGCGAAAGCCAATTTGCTTCCGAAAACGGCCAGATTACTGAAAGCGGACCCCAAGAAACTCGCTCTGAAAGCCAGCCAGATGAACCGGGAGGAGATGATCGCGATAACTGAAAAAGGTAAGGATAAGATGCCCGGTTTCGAGAAAGAGATGACGAAGGACCAGATCACCTCGATCATTGATTATGTCATGGCTTTAAGAAAAAAGTAGGGCGGAGACGAATAATATTACTTCATTCCCCTTAACATTTAAAAAAAAGGAGGTTTTCAATGAGAAAATTTTGGATTTCACTCATTCTTGTTACACTCTCTATGCCGGCAATTGCATTAGCCGATGGCCGGTCTGATTACCGTGCCAACTGTGCATCTTGCCACTCAGCTTATCCCAATGGCTATCCGGATTTTGAAAAAGCCAAGGCAATGAAGGTCAGTCTTAAGCAACTTTCTCTGAGTGCAAGCGAGATGAGCCGGGATGAAATGATTATGATCACCGAAAAGGGCAAAGGCGTGATGCCGGGCTTTAAGGGTAAGCTGGCAAAGGAGCAGATCACGGGCATTGTGGATTATATTATCAGCGCTGTTAAAAAGAAGTAATGTTTTGTGTGCTGATATTCCCTTGAATGCCAGTAGTGATAAAATAAAATAGGGATTAAAGGGGATGAGATGTATGAAAAAAGTGATGTCGTGTAGTGTTATAATTATAATTTGTCTGTTCATGGGGAACGTTCTCTGGGCGCTTGACAACGATGTAAAGGCAATCCCTGCCTGCAAGTATTGCGGGATGAACAGGGAGATGTTTGCCCACAGCCGGATGCTGACTGGTTACGACACCGGTTCGGAGGAGGGAACCTGCAGTCTCCACTGTGCCGCAATCGATATGGCCTTGAGCCTGGACAAGACTCCGACTTCGATCCAGGTTGGGGATTACGGTACGAAAAAATTAATCGACGCGGAAAAGGCTACTTGGATCATCGGGGGAAGCAAGCCCGGAGTCATGACGAGAAATGCCAAGTGGGCCTTTGCCGACAAGAGCGATGCGGAGAAATTCCAGCAGGCAAACGGCGGCCGTCTGGCCACATTCGACGAGGCCCTCCAGGCCTCCTATCAGGATCTCGGCAATGACATCAAGATGATCCGGGAGAAACGGAAAATGAAGAAGATAAAGATGAATATGGAGCATAAGCATTGACCGTGGCAGCAGGACAGCGATTGAGAATATTCATGTACGTTCAGGTTATTTGCCTCCTGGGTGTATTTTCGCTGTCTTCCTTTGCGGGGGCAGTGGAAGCAGTGGGAAAGGGGACCCCGAAACCGACGGCCAGGGACAAATGTCCCGTTTGCGGTATGTTCGTGGCGAAGTATCCCGACTGGACGATGATCGTCCAGTTCAAGGATGGTTCCCATGTCTTCTTCGACGGAACAAAAGACATGTTCAAGTACCTGTTTGATATGCAACGATATGATCCGTCGAGGAAAGCGGAGGATGTCCAGGCCGTTCTGGTGAAGGATTACTACCGCCTCTTCCCCATGGACGCACGGAAGGCCTGGTACATTATCGGCAGCGATGTCTACGGACCCATGGGTAGGGAACTCATCCCCCTGGAGAAGGAGTCCGATGCCAAAGAGTTTATGATCGATCACAAGGGGAAGAAGATTCTCAAATATACCGATATCACCAGGGAGGTCATCAAAACCCTTGATTAGCAGCCCTTCCCTTAAAATGAGCGGCAAGGCTCGGCTTTCCGTGAGAAAATCGAGCCTTTGCCTGGTCCTTTTCGGCGCCGCCGTCCTGCTTCTCGGCGCGATGTTCTTTCATGCCGCATATCAGAGGCAGGCTGACGCCCCGCTGATCGTCCATATCGCCGGGGTGGTTAAGACCCTGGACTTGACCGATCTGTGTCTCTTCACGGAGGCGCGTTATACCCGCCATCCATCTCAGGCCGACCTGTACTCAGCTTTTCAGGATCATCCCGCATCCCTGGAACATTTTCCCACGGGTTCCATTGCGGGTCCTCCTGCAGCTCTACGGAGATTACATGGCAAGCTGGATTGAAAAACAGCGCAGCATCCTCGATTATACCCTTTCCTCGCTCATGAGACGGAAAGGAAAGAACATCAGCCTCTTTATCGTCTATACCGTGGTCGTCTTCATCCTCGCCTCAGCCATGTTTTTCACGCAGGCCATGAAGCGGGAGGCATCCCTCATCCTGAAGGACGCTCCGGAGATGGTCGTCCAGAGACTCCTCATGGGCAGGTACGACCCCATACCATTGGATTATCTGCAAAAGATAAGAGGCATTCGGGGCGTCATCTCCGCCGATGCCAGGCTTTGGGGATACTACTACGATCCCGTAGTGGGGGCAAACTATACCGTCATGGTACCCCGCAATCAGTCTCTTTCTCCGGGAAGGATCATCATCGGCAACGGGATCGCCAGGGACAGGATGATCAACCGGGGGGATATCTTCTCCTTCCGCGCTCACGACGGCCAGAGCCGCAGTTTCACCATCGACGGCGAACTACCGGCCGCCTCGGAGCTCGTATCGGCCGACTTGATCCTGATCGCGGAGGCAGATTTCCGGGACCTCTTTGGATTTCCTGCCTCTCATGCGACGGATATAGCCGTATCGGTCATAAATCCGAAAGAGCTCCTCACGATTGCCAGGAAAATATCGGAACAACTCCCGGACACGCGGCCGATCATTCGGGACGAGATGGTTCGTACCTACGATTCGGTTTTTGACTGGCGGGGTGGCATGGTGATCGTCCTGATCATGATGGCCCTGCTCGCCTTTGTCATCTTTGCCTGGGAGAAGGCCTCGGGGCTCTCCGCCGAGGAGAGGCGTGAAATCGGCATCCTGAAAGCCATCGGCTGGGAGACGTCCGATGTCATTGCCGCCAAGACGTACGAAGGATCAGCCGTATCCTTCTTTTCTTTCACATTCGGAATTCTCCTCGCCTACGGGCACGTCTTTTTCTCGGCGGCTTTTCTCTTCGCACCTGCCCTGAAAGGCTGGTCCGTCCTTTACCCGGATTTCCGCATCACCCCCTTTATCGACCCTTACCAAGTGGCGGTCCTATTCTTTCTCACCGTGGTGCCCTACACCGTCGCCACCATCGTCCCCTCCTGGAGGGCGGCGATCGTCGATCCCGACTCGGTCATGAGGTCCTGAGCATGATACGTTTATCGAACGTGCGAAAGGGCTTCAATCTTGGCCGGCCAAACGAATTTATCGCCGTGGGCGGCGTGGACCTTACCCTGGAAGGAAACCGAATCACGGTCCTGAAAGGTCCGAGCGGCTCGGGAAAGACGACGCTCCTCAGTCTCATCGGCTGCATGGCGCGGCCGACGTCGGGGCGTATCTCCCTTCTGCGAAGTCTGTTGGGACACAACGGGTTTCTCAAGGATGGCGATATGCCGGAAGTCGAAGTAACGAGCCTGCCCGAACGGTTTCTGACAGAGATACGGCGACGAACCTTCGGATTTATCTTTCAGCAGTTCAACCTCATCAAGGGCATCACAGTTCTCGAAAATATCCTGCTGCCGACGTACCCCCTGGGGAAGAAGCATAGGGTGGTCAGGAAACGGGCGGAGGAACTCCTGGATATGTTCGCCCTCGGCGACCGCACCGCGGCGCGGGTGGAATGGCTTTCCGGGGGAGAGGCGCAACGGGTGGCGATTGCCCGGGCGCTGATGAACGATCCCCCGATCATTATTGCCGACGAACCGACGGCACACCTGGACAGCAAACTGTCCGGGGAGTTCATGGACATCATTGCCCGCCTGAAGGGGCAGGGCAAGACGATCATTATCGCCAGTCACGACCCGCTTGTCTTCGCGGCGCCCTTCGTCGATCGGGTTATTGCCGTCCGGGACGGTATGATTGGTGGAGAAGGGGCATGATCCTTCATCCGGCCATTGTCGCCCTCGTCCTCGTCTCATTTCTCATCAGCGGCATGATGCTCTACAGCGCTCTCTTCGGCTTCCGGGTCATCCGCCGGTGGGACATACAAAGCGGCAGCGAGGAACAACTCGCCCTGGAGAGAAAGACCTATCTGATTTCGACGATCCTCTCCTATGTCTTCGTCTTCCAAATCGGATCTCTCTTTCTTTACGTCTACACGGCAGACAGCCTGCACAATCTCTTTATCGGGGCCATGTGTGCCGCCGGCTCTTTATACGTCGATCCTTATGGTTATCCGACCTTTATCCTGAAGATCCTCAATTGCATCCTGGCCGGATTGTGGTTGATCGTGAACTACGTGGACAACCGGGCCTATGACTACCCCCTCATCAGGAAGAAATATGTCATGCTCCTTATCATGATGCCGCTTTTTATCACTGAAGGGATCTCACAGTGGCTCTACTTCGCCCAGATGAGAGCGGATGTGATCACGTCCTGCTGCGGAAGTCTCTTCAGTTCCGAGCGAAGCGGCGTTGGTTCGGAGATCGTAGGCCTGCCCGTGAAAGCAGCCATGGCGGGTTTTTATTTAAGCCTGGCGCTGACCTTCACGACGGGTTTCATTTATTGGATCAAGGGGAAATGGGGGCGCCTTTTCTCATTTGCCAGTGGGCTTCTTTTTCTTATGTCCGGTGTTGCCCTTGTCTCGTTTATTTCTTTATACTTCTATGAACTTCCGACCCACCACTGCCCCTTTTGCGTGCTCCAGAGGGAATACGGCTATATCGGCTATCTGCTCTACGCCGCCCTCCTTACGGGCGCCGTTTCGGGGCTTGGCGCGGGTATTCTGATGCCCTTCAGAAAGGTCCCGAGTTTGTCCGGCAGCTTGCCTATTATCCAGAAGAGGCTTGCCATGATCTGCCTTATTGCCTACGCTATTTTCGCGGGGATATCGATTTACCGAATGGTCAGCGCGGATTTCACTCTGGGACTACTCTGATCACCGACGTCTCTCTGCTTGGCAGTAGACAGAAAGTCGGATGAAAATTATTCTGTTCAGACAGCAGCGAAAAACAAAAGGATTAAGCGCTGTCATGATCCGGTTCATTTATCTTGAAAGGAGCCTATGATGAAAGTACGCGTTTATTTATTGTCATTGATTTTTCTTTTCATTTCACTGTCTGTTGGTCACGCTCAGGAGTTTGGCAAAATCCGCGCCTTGCAGCAGCGGGCAGCACACGTCATCAAACAAAAGAATGATTTCATTGCGAAAGTATTGACTTCATATGCGATCCCTTATGAGCGTAATGCTCAGGATGTTATTGTGCGCATCAATACGAATGGCCAATGGCAGGATGTTACATCTATCGAGATTGTTCCTGTCCTTATAGAAGTATCGGAGAAGCATCAAAAAGTGGCAGCTCATGAATTATTCTTTTTCACCGCCGACGGGATATTGGATTTGTTTTCGGACCTGGCCATACACTGATTTTCCCCCGCCGCTTGCGGCGGGGTAATTCATTTAGAAATGTATTGGTCAAGGGGTTCTAGATAACCTGCCGGCGGATGAAATCAACGGCGTTTTGAAAGATGATAAGGCCCATGCCCGTTTCCGGGAGATTCTCACGGGTCCAGCGGGGATGATTGGTCCGGTGCAGGTAGGCCTCCGGGTGGGGCATAAGGCCGAAGATCCGACCCGTGTCATTGCAGATGCCGGCGATGGCGTCGATAGCGCCGTTGGGATTGGCTGGGTAGGTCATAGTCGGAGTTCCATCGTCGTCGCCGCTGTATTGGACGACGATCCGATGTTCCTTATGGAGTCGCGTCAGGATGGATTGATCTCGGACGATGAATTTGCCTTCCCCATGGCGGACGGGAAGGTAGAGGTCTTTCGTTCCCCGGGTATAAATGCAGGGTGATTCAGGATTAATGGCGAGATGGACCCAACGGTCTTCAAATCGTCCCGAATCGTTGAAGCTCAATGTTACAGTCTGGGTCAGGTAATCGTTGTCGAAACCGGGGAGCAGGCCAAGTTTGACCAGGAGCTGAAAGCCGTTGCATACCCCGAGGATAAGCTTCCCATCCCTGATAAATCTGGTCATCTGGCCATAGAGTTTTTCTTCCGTTCCCGCGATGGTGGCGTGGCGGATCCGGTTTGCCCCTGCCTTGGCGGAACCGAGGTCGTCGCCGTCGAGGAAACCCCCGGGGAGATTGAGAAAATGATAGTCATCCAAACGTTTTTCACCATGAAGGAGTTCGCTGATATGGACAATGTCCACCACATCTGATCCGGCGAGGCGGCAGGCATGGGCCATCTCCATCTCACAGTTCGTGCCGTTGCCGGTGATGACGATACTCTTGACAATTTTATTTGTGTTGGCCTTGGTCATTA
>JANXZC010000009.1 GCA_025355725.1 Syntrophus sp. (in: bacteria) | reverse complement strand
TTGTTCTTTGACATTGATCGTAGCCACCACATATTCAAGTTGGAGCTCCGGCGGGACCTGAAAGATCTCTCCGAAGAGATTGAGTTTCAAATCCCTGCGGATAAGACGCACCAAGTGATACCTGCCTGTCTCCGGTTTTTTTAGCCGATGCCTCGGAGCTTCAACCTCTGTCGGGAAACGCAATTTCGTATTTGAGGCGGCAAGAGCCTTCAACGGGGTTTTCCCGCCGAGCTTGCTGTAGCGATAACGTTTGTTGTGGCGCTGCTCGAAAATCAGCGATCCGGCTTTTAGATCTTCTTCCGTTGCCATGACAACCTTGCCGAGAAACATCTGCTGATAACGATCGTTGAAGTTCTCGATCATTCCGTTTCGCCAAGGCTCGGCCATTGGGATGAACCAGGGTTCAACGTCATTATGCAAGCACAACCGGATGAGAGGTCCCATGCCACGGGGATGCGTTGGGCTGCCAAAAAAGGACATGGCGTTGTCAATCTGGATGTGATTTGGAATTCCCATGCGCGTCCAGATGGCCCATAAGCCGTCGAAAATTGATTGTCCTGATTTCGAAGAGGATGGGTGCAGTCCGCACCGGACAGTTGCCGTATCGACCACATTCAGGCTATAGAATCGCACAGGACCCTTCAAGTAGCACGGACCGACCAGATCTGCCTGATGTGTCTGGTTCGGTAGAAGCGATGGCAGCTTGGGATATGCCGTACCCTTGGCTTCGTATTTTCCTGTTCGCCGATGGGTCAAATCATTCCGGCTCAGTATCCGGTTGATAGTTCTGATCGATGGTAGAGGTCTTACACCAAGATCTTCCATTTCCCAAGAAATGGCCTGAGCACCGCAGAACAAGTCCTGGTTGTAGAGATTGAGACGAACCATTTTGACGATCTCTTCAATCTCTGCCGATGTGTGTATTGGATTTGAGAGTGGACGGCGAGAATGATCTTCACACCATGATGCATCCTCTTCGCTATGTCGCTTAATCCATTTGTACAGCCAGACTTTCGACTTGCCAAGCGATACGCAGATTGATTCCGGACTCTCGCCATTCTTGAACCGCTGAACGGCCAGAATCCGCTGCTGCTTTGTTTCGTCTTCCATGGACACCTCCGAATTTGATTTGGTGTTCATAGAATGACACGTGGTGACTATTCATTTGTCAAAGAACTTTGTTTACGATGTGCTGGCACATTTTTCCGTTAACGATGTCGTGGCACTCAACACGTAGTCAACAACACTGAAAGTAAGAACAGTACAATTGGTAATCCTCACCTCAATTACGAATCAAAAACCACGGACTTGTAGATGCACAAAATAACCAGCTATGCCTTTCTGGTTAAGCATTTCCGATCGAAAGTTGCTACACAAAGACTTTCCCCCTGCTTCTCGCTTTCAATAAAAAAGCCAATATTTCGCCATGATTTAGGGGTTGATCAGGTGTTGACACGCCGGATCAGGTAGTACGCCGCAACACTGAAAAGCAGGTTGGGAATCCATGCCGCCAGCAGGGGGTAAAGGGTTCCCGACCGGCCGAGGGAGAGGGAGAAGGCAAACACCAGCCAATAGGAAAAGCCGATAATAACCCCGGCGCCGATGCTTTGTGCCACCCCGCCGCTCCGCTCCGAGCGCAGAGAAAAGCTGATCCCGATCACCAGCAGGATGATGCTGACAAAACTGAAGGCCATTTTCCCATGCAGATCTACCAGGTAGCGTGTCATGTCATACCCTTCGGACTGCAGTTTGCGAATATACGGATACAGTTCAAAAAATCCCATCTTGTCGGCTTCCTTTTGAACCTTCTTGAAGTCTGCCGGTTTCTCCGGAAGATTAATGGCCTGGGATGATATTTTTTCCAGCTTGGGGAATCCGCCCCCCTCTGCCATCGAGGCGATCAGCACATTCTGAAAAATCCATTTCCCTTCCTGCCACTGTGCCTTTTCCGCATCAATTCTCTGGAGGAGACGGAATTTGGGATCAAGATAGTAAATCGTGATTCCATGGAGGGCACTTTTTTCTGCATCAAACATGCGGAAATTATATATGGCCTGATTCCCACGGTACCAAATCTCATTCTGTTTGAACATTCCCAGGGATTCCTGCTTCTGAACCTCTACAAGGCGAATGTGTTCGGCCTTCTGGAAGGCCCGGGGTGTAATGAACTCGCTGAACAGAAAAAGAACGATACTGACGATGATACAAATTATGAGCAGCGGGAACGCGAGGCGGTAAAGACTCACCCCGTTGGCTTTAACAGCCACAATCTCATTGTTCTTAGAAAGGGCGCCGAAGGTCATTAGGGTTGCCAGGAGGATGACGGCGGGGGTTGTCTGGGAAACGATTGTGGGGATCATAAAAAAGAAATGCGACGCCATCTGGATAATAGTGGCGTTATTGCTCATAAACATGCGGATCTTACCGAAAAAATCGATGATCAGATATATCGAAATGATGGACAGGAGAATGAGAAAGAACAATTTAAGATATTCCCTGATAATATAGCGGTCCAGAATTTTCATAGCTCAATAATCATTTGACGGTCTTGAAAAAGCTCGGCCATAAGGGTTTCTCTTCCGCTGCCCGGTAGAATAGATAAATACCAGCAATTCCGAGCAGGATGTTCGGGGTCCACGTGCCGATAAAAGGCGTCAACCTTCCCGTTTCCGCGAGGGCTTCCCCTCCCAGGCGGATGAGGTAGTAGGCGAGGACCATCACCAGGCCGATGGAAAATCCCCAGAACTTTGCCGTACGGTGCTTCCGGATGCCCAAGGGGATGCCGAGAATGCAGAAAACCAGTGTGGAAACAGGAATAGAGAGCTTCTTCTGGATCTCGATTGCCAATTCCCGCAGATCCGCATCCTTGATCTTTTTATCCTGCATGCGCTTAAGGATTTCCACAGTGGTCATCTCCGTACTTGACTTTGTTTTGGCCTTCTCTTCCGTCATGGCCGCACCCATGTCCAATTTGATATCATAGCGGGCAAAGTCCATCTTACGGTAATTTTTCAAACCCCGGTCCACACTGTGGGTGGCCCCATTTTCCAGACGTAACGTGACGATCATCTCATTGGGATTGGCGACAAGGTAGCCCCTGGTGGCGATGATGGTGGAGGGCTCTTCTTTGTCGCGGGTATCGGAGATGAGTACCCCTTCCATATAATCTCCGCTGACAGGTATCTTGTCGGCGTAAAGTAGTATCCCCTTGAAGTTATCGTTGAAGACCTTTTCTTTTATACCGGCGCTGGCTTTTTGCCGGGCGACGCTGAAAAGGAGGAGCTTGGTGGCGTAATTACCCTCAGGGACAAGAAAATAGCTCGTCACCGCCGTCAGAAAAAAGGTAACAACGGTGGCAAGAATAATGGGTTTGGAAATCTCATAGAGACTTATTCCCGACGCCTTCATGACGATGAGCTCATTGTCGCTGGAAAGGCGTCCCAGGCCCATCATGATGGCCACAAAAAGGGAAATGGGAATGGTGAACAGGAGAAAAGAAGGCATCAGGTAAATGATCATCAGCACGATATCGGATATGCGGATGCCCTTGTTGACCATGAGATCCATGAGCTGGAGGATCTTGCCCATGAGGAGAACGAAGGTCAGAATGAAAAGGATCATGAAAAAGGGGAAGACGATCTCTTTCAGAATATAGCGATGGATAATCTTTTTCATGATCCTCAACGTCTACATCATAAGTTTCAAAGGTTCGATATATTCTGGGTCTTCCTTGTCCATGATCTCGACGATGTGTTTGTGCATGCGTCTTTTCATTTCTCCGAAAATGGCTCGTTTCTTCTTGAAGGTCTTGGCGAAGGCCACGGATTCCTTCATCAGCTCATCCTGATCGGCGCAGGCCTTGACGATGATGTGGTGCTCTTCCAGTTCCTTGGCTCCCATGCGCTTGCCGCTGAATACCGCTTCTTCGAACTTGTAATAGGGCAGGGCCTTTTTCAGGAGGGCAAACATGCCCGGCAGGAAGGGGATGCTGATATCAACTTCGGGAAAGCAGAAGAAGCCCTTGTCCGATCTCATGAAGCGAAAATCGCAGGCGCAGGCCATGATACTGCCGTCACCGAAGGCGTGACCGCTGATCGCGGCTGTGACCGGCATGGGGAAGAGAAGGATTCTCTTGAAGATTTTATTCAGGCCGTACATGAAGTCCTTGATTGCCTGAAAATCTTTCTTGTTGAAAACATCCAGCAACCAGGGCAGGTCGATTCCCTGGGACCAGTTCTTGGGGTCGTTGGAGGCAATAACGACCGCCGAGATGTCTGCATCTGCCTCAATTTCGTCGAAGGCTTTCAAAATGGCCTCGATAAACATCGGGTTGTGCCTGTTTTCGCCGTTGGTCATAGTAATGATTGCGACGTTTTCGTCTTTTGTCCATTCCAGTATCGCCATAGCATATTCCTCCATGAGGTAGTATTTGGTAGCCGTCCATTGTTCATTCCTGAGGCTGAGCGTCAGTTAGCACAATAGACTTGATATTTCAATCAGCTTAATGGCGACAATCCAGTTGACAATTTACACCCCCAAAGGGTAAAAGTATGACCTGAAAGTTCTGTGAAAGGAATATCCGATGAAGATTAAAACACTGGTGATGTTGATTTGTTTAGTGTCATTCGGAGTCGCCGATGCGCGCGAAATCAAGGCCAAAAAAACAAACCCCCAGAGCAACTACGCGGCAACGAATCAGTATTACTCCAATCTGATTTCAGGGGCGACGCCCAACGTCGCCGAGCTTAATCTATTCGCAAACATGCTGCCCAAAGGCGGCGATATTCATCATCACTACTCGGGTGCAATCTATGCCGAGACTTATCTGGATTGGGTAGGTAAAAAGAATTACTGCATTTACTCGGAAAGCGCTGAGCAACTGAAGGTTGAGAAATATCGTATCGAGATCAAGCCTGTCGCCGAGCTTGGGGAAAGGGCCGGCCAAATATGCATCAGCGCCGATGCGGTGCGAAAAGACAATACTTTCTACCGGGAATTACTCATGCGCTGGTCTGACAAGGACTTCAGCAACCACTTTCACGAGCAGCCGGCGCCGGATCAACAGTTTTTCGACACCTTCGGTTTTTTCGGACCTGTTTCGAACGCCTCCTACCAGGAGGGTTTGCAGGCCCTTAAAGACCGGGCCAAGGCCGAGAATGTGCAGTATATAGAAACGATGCTGGAAAAATCTCCCGACGTCGATAACCGGGAATTAGCTAAGAAAATTAACAATCTGAAATCCGACGCTACGGAAGATGAGACGGAAGCCGCATTAATTGAATTTTCAGATTTCATGGATGGCGATGCCGCTGTCAAGGCGAAGATCGACGACTACGTCAAGACCTTGGAAGAGGCGGCCACAGGCATCGACGACGCCGCTTTCAGGCTCCGCTTTCAGGCCTATGCATCTCGCAACAATGCCCCTGCAAAGGTATTCTCAGGTTTGTATTGTGCCTTTGCCGCCGCGAAGGAAAGTAATCTTATTGTCGGCGTCAACATTGTCGGCCCGGAAAACGGCCATGTGGCAATGCGTGACTACTCGCTCCACATGCAGATGTTTCGCTTTTTAAATCAGCGCTTTCCCGGCGTAAAGCTCTCCCTCCATGCCGGCGAACTGGTACTAGGGATGGTTCCCCCTGAGGGCTTGAAGAACCATGTCCGTGAAGCCGTAGAGGTCGCTATGGCAGACCGGATCGGTCATGGTGTTGACATTGCCCACGAGACGGATCCCGATGAGCTGCTGGAAGTACTTAAGGAGCGCAAGGTCGCGATTGAGGTGAACCTGACCAGTAACTCTTTCATCCTCGGGGTGAAAAACGAGGCTCATCCGGTGCAGGTGTATCGGTATCATAACGTGCCATTCGTAATTTCCACCGACGATCCCGGCGTTTCGCGCAACAATCTGAGCGGCGAATATCTTTTATTTATAGCCCGCTACAAGCCCTCCTATGAAGAACTAAAGAAAGTGGCGTATAACAGTATCCGTTACTCCTTCTTGAGTGAGAGTGAAAAGCTCGACGAGCTTAAATCACTGGATAAACGCTTCACCGGTTTCGAAGCCAAGATTGCAAAACTGGCGCGTTCCAGGCGGGCAAAATAGAGAAAAACATCACCGGTGTTCAGACGCGCGGCAGCTGTCAGGCCATCCTGGTCGGGGGGCTGAGCAATCGATTAGCCGACCTGAATTCTTCATTTCCGGTTGATCAGCCAGAGGATCAGAGTAAGGACCACGCTGACGAGGATGCTGGATGTGAGAGGGAAATAAAAGGTAAATTTTTCTCCCTTGAAGAAAAAATCTCCGGGGAGCTTGCCGATCCAGAGGATCTTTCCCCCTAAGATCATCAGCAGGCCGGTAACGGCGACGACTAGGCCGATGATCAGAAATAGCTTGCCGAACTGAGGAAAATCGTTCATCGTTGCGTGACCACCGCCATCATTCTCCAAACCTGCGAATAAACCAGGTCTTCACTACCTGTGTAAGAATTGCATAGCCCAGCATCATTGTGGCCAGGTACAGCCAGTACAGCGGCGGGAGCGGGACGAACCCAAGCGTGTCCGCCAAGGGAGAAACCGTCAGCCACGCGCCGACTGCGACGATGATTAAGGAAGTGAGGATGAGCGGCCAACTGGCCCGGCTCTGGATGAACGGGATCTTGTTGGTGCGAATAATATGGATGATCAACGTCTGGGTGAAGAGCGACTCCACGAACCAGCCGGTGTGGAACAGGGCCGGGTTGTCCCAGCAGTTGAAAATGTAGAGCATCATGAAGAACGTCAGGTAATCGAAGATCGAACTGATCGGACCGATAAACAGAATGAATCGCAGGATCTTCCCAATCTCCCACCGGCGCGGCGTGGCCAGCCACTCCGCATCGACTTGGTCGGTCGGGATGGTGGTCTGCGAGAAGTCGTACAGAAGGTTGTTGGTCAGCACCTGGATCGGCAGCATGGGCAGAAAAGGCAGGAACGCGCTGGCCCCCACGACACTGAACATGTTGCCAAAGTTAGAACTGGCCGCCATCTTGATGTACTTGACGATATTGCCAAACACCCGTCGCCCTTCCAGCACGCCCTGCTCCAGCACCAGCAGGCTGTTTTCCAGCAGGATGATATCGGAGGACTCCTTGGCGATGTCCACGGCGCTGTCCACCGAGATGCCGACATCGGCGGCCTTCAAGGCTGGGGCGTCGTTGATGCCGTCGCCCATGAACCCCAACACGTGACCCTTGCTCTGGAGCGCACGGATGATACGCTCCTTGTGCGCGGGGGCCAGCCTGGCAAAGACGCTGGCGGCTTCGGCGGCGACCGCCAGTTCTATATCGCTCATTGTCTCGATTTGAGAGCCGAGTAAGAGATGCTCTACCGGCATGCCCACTTCCTTGCAGATATAGGCGGTGATGATCTCATTATCGCCTGTCAGGACCTTGACGTCCACGTTCAGGCTGTGAAGTCGCTTCAACGCCTCTATAGCCGTGTCCTTGGGCGGGTCGAGAAAGGCCAGGAAACCCAGTAGGATCAGGTCTGATTCATCCTTGACCGAGTAAACAGGCTCATCTGTCGCGCCCGGCATTTGCTTATACGCCAGGGCAATTACCCGGAATCCCTGACCGTTCAGGTCATCGGCCAACTGCCGGCGTTTGGCGTCGTGCTCGGGCAGAACCTCGATGACCTCCCCTTTGACTTCCACCCGGGTGCACTGGCTCAACATTTCATCCACCGCGCCCTTGCAGATCAGCGTGTTCAAACCGGTTTCATCTTCCACCACCACCGACATGCGCCGACGTACAAAGTCGAAAGGAATCTCGTCGATCTTGCGGTACTTCTCGTCTGCTTTCAGGTGCTCTCTCAATTCCTCATGGTTGAGGATCGCTTCGTCGAGCAGGTTCTTTAACCCCGTATGGTGGTAGCTATTCAGGTAACCGTAATGCAGCACTTTTTCGCTGGGATTGCCGTACACATCCAGATGCTTTTCGAGCACGATCTTGCCCTGGGTGAGGGTGCCGGTCTTGTCGGTGCACAGCACGTCCATCGCCCCGAAGTTCTGGATGGCGTTCAGGCGTTTTACGATCACTTTCTTGCGGGCCATTGCCAGGGCGCCTTTGGACAGGTTAACTGTCACGATCATGGGCAGCATCTCAGGGGTCAGCCCGACCGCTACAGCCATGGCAAAAAGGAAAGCTTCCATCCAGTTGTGCTTGGAGAGCCCGTTGATCAGGAAAACAGCCGGAACCATTACGGCAATAAAGCCGATCATCAGCCAGGTGAATTTATTGATGCCCTTGTCGAAGCTGGTGAGCTGGCGCTGCCCGACGATGCTGGCGGCAAGTGATCCAAAGTAGGTTAGGTCCCCAGTATGGATAACCACGGCGGTCGCGGAGCCGCTCTCCACATTGGAACCCAGGAAGCAGAGGTTGGGCAGATCGAGTGGATTTTGAACG
This sequence comes from Syntrophus sp. (in: bacteria), assembly GCA_025355725.1. GTDB lineage: Bacteria > Desulfobacterota > Syntrophia > Syntrophales > UBA8958 > UBA8958. The sequence continues at coordinate 18,714 of JANXZC010000009.1, read as the reverse complement.
TCTACAGATGCCGGGGCGGCTTTCTTTTCTACCGGTAGGGCTTCACCGGTGAGGGCCGCTTGATTCAGGAACAGGTCTTTGGCGGAAAGCACCCGTACATCAGCCGGCACCATGTCGCCGGCTGCCAGTCGGATGATGTCGCCAGGCACCAACATCTTAAGCGATACTTCTTCTTCCTTACCGTCACGCACCAACGTCGCCGTGTTGCTGACCATCGCTTTGAGCTTCTCGGCCGCGTTATCGGCACGCATCTCCTGGACGAAACGCAATACCACGCCCAAAACCACCATCACGAAAATGACCACCATCGCCCGCAGGTCACCGGTGAGATAGGAAAGTACGCCCAGCGCCAGGAGCAGGAGTACTAATGGATTCGTGATGTTACTCAGGAGGCGCATCAGGGCTGATTGATGCTTTTCTCGGGCAATCTCGTTCGTTCCGACCTGTTTCAAGCGCGAAGCGGCTTCCGCCTTGCTCAGGCCTTCCAGTTGTGATCCAAGCTCTCTCAGGACGGTATCGGTATCGGCACGCGCCTTTTCCAATAGTTGAACGGAATTCTGCGCTCCGTTTCCGCCAGCGAGGTTACCTGGATGTTGAGATGTGCTCAGGGTCTTCTCTTGAATTTCCATCTATGCCTCTTTCGGGTGTTTTCGATAGAACGATCTTCACTGACAGCACCGGGCTGGCCAGCTGCTGGGCAAATCATCTCTGCTCCTGGCTATCTGGTCTTTGGATCGCCGTTTTACCTCTGGGATGGCGGATCCTTGTGTCGAGTCGCCTTAACGCCATGTATGATCGCTATGCCGATCATACAGAGGACGCATACTCCGATCCACTCATTAGGCACGTGCAGCAAGTGAGCCCCGATCGCCAGGCCGATAATCAATATGATGTAGCCTACGATGTAAATCCCAAATGACATTGTTGGCCCTCCTTAACTGTGTTTAGTAATGGTTAGTTGTTGATTATTCCAAATGTTTCTTTCATTCTTTCAGCCTGAGCCGATTGCCTTATCCTTGTTAATAAGATACCGAGCAATGAGGCGTGTCCCCAATCCGATAAATAGCGCGAGAATGATAGCCAAATAGTCGCGCTGTCGGATGGCATTGATATCTTGTACGCGTTCGGTAAGCAATCGTTCTTCTTCGATTTGCATGACATTTACGTTGACGCGTATTTCATCCATCGTCCGTTTCGCGTAGGCAAGGTGATAATATAATTCTGTACCGGGGATGTTTGGTGAGTTGACGTACTGCTGTTGCCAAGAGAGGTCTGCCATTTGCCGGTCAATAAGGAGTTGTATTTGGTTCAGTAGGTGTACCTTCTTAAGTCGCGGATTATAACTCGGCTCTGCTTCAGATAGAGAACGTAGGTTTGACATTGCTGAGGGAAGTTTTTGCGACGCCGTAGCATAGGGCTTTAGAAACTCATCGCGCTTGGTTAGAAGATAGCCGCGCATACCGGTTTCAGCATTGACCATTGAGATGACAACTTCATTCAATCCTCTAACCATCTGAAATTGATGTTGAATATTGTCTTGAATATTGGCACGCTGATGATTGCCGAAAAGGGCTAAAACGGCGGCGATTGTGATTGCAAGTAGCGGAAGTATTAACAGTATTTTCTCCTGAACACGCAACGGAATACATCGCCAAAGGCGCATCTCTGGCTGAACGATACGCTTACCTATACTTATAATTCTTTGTATCATCGCTTTGCCTGACCTGCCCCCAAAACATATACTACATTAAATGAGCTTCTTGAAGAAATTGGTTATGGAGTCCCCACTTTTTTTGCTTTTCCCTTGGCCGGGGGCGTTGGGGTGGAAGATGGTCCTGCTGAAAACGATTCGCCACCCCTCCTCTTCCTTGATCATCTCCAGGTTCAGCGTTTCGCGACCATAGAGAGTGAAGGGGCTTGACACCACCACCACGGCTTTCCTTTTGTCGTACTCGTTAAAGACAACCTCATCGATTCTAAAATTCTGGACATTGATGCGATTTTCCACATGATCATTAACGAAATCGTTTAAAGCATATGCTTTTTTCGACTCCTCGGAGAGTTTTTCATAAGCGCCCCGATAATCACCCGACGTGACATTTTGCAAGAACCCATTCACCAGCTTGATAATGTGGGATGTATCGCGGCTCGGCGAGGTAATCAAAAAGATAAAAACCAGCATCAAAGCGGCCAGGGAGGAATATCCCACCACGGCATACCGTTTCTTCCTTCTGAAGATGCTTTCGTTAATCCATTTTCGTTCTATGAAAATGATCGTGCCGATCGCGATGACGATGAGAACGACGGCGAGGATACTGCCCTTTAGCAGGAAAGACACGCCCATTCCGATGAAAATGTTTATAAGAGTGATGTAAAGATTTTCTTTTTTCAATTGATCCCTATTATGCCCTTCAACTCTTCCCAAAAACTATGATAAGAACTCGTTTTTAGATGAGATGACCATGATCATAAAAGTGTAAAAGCAAATGGTCTGCCAATAGTAGAATGAAAATAATAAGTTTGAATTAATCGTTTAATAACAACTGGTTAGATTAGCAAAAGAGGACGTTGGAAAAGTATAAAATGATTCGCTTGGCCTCAATATTTGGTGGAACCTCAACATATGGAGGGATACTTGGAAGGGAGGTGGACAGTCTAATCTCGTTTTTTGTCTCCGGTCGGGAAATTTGCGGCATAATGGCGCTAAAGATTTATGATGTCAAGATATTATTCCTGTCCGGCTGCCACGCGCCGCCGGGGCGTTCAGAAAAATAGGTGATAATGGAAAAAACCCGGCAGCGGATGGTCAAGTGCCGTCGGGTCGGTGATACAGACGGGATTCTTCCGTTAGGTATCAGCCCCGGATAACGTTTCCTGATATGACCATACGCTGGGCCTCCGATGTACCTTCATAGATCTCGGCGATCTTGGCATCCCGCATCAGGCGCTCCACTTTCGCGCCCTTGATGTATCCATAGCCGCCGTGGATCTGCAGCGCCATGCCGGTAATGCCGGCATGAAATGACAGGGTGAAACCAGTAGATGAACAGGAACGGGAAATCTCTTCAACAGCGACAGCATGGGTGATAAAATCCGCCCCGGCGCCGCCATATGACTCGGCGATAGGAATACCCATCCAACCTTCCTCGGCGAGTTTATGGAAAAGCTCCGTTGGGTGTCGACTGTTCTCATCGATCTCGGCAGCTATGGGATCCACATGCCGCTCGGCAAATTCCCGCATGTTCCTGCGAATAAGCTCCTGTTCTTCAGTCAACCTGAAATCCATGGCGTACCTCTCTCCTTGCAAGGGAATCAGTATTTCATAATCCCTTCTTCCCTTTCCAGGACCCGTATACCGCCTGCTGCCAAAGCTGCCATTTCATCCTCCCCGGGATAAACGGAAACGGGGGCCAGGAAACGGACACGTTCAATAATTAGCCCCGTTAGTCTTTCGGAATGGGCTAGGCCTCCGGTGAGAATGATGCCGTCCATCTCTCCTTTCAGGACTACGCACATGGCCCCGATATCTTTGGAGATCTGATAGGCCATGGCTTCAAAAACGAGTCTTGCCTTTTCGTCACCCCCCTTGATCATTTCTTCAACCTGCTGGGCATCCGTGGTGCCTAAGCAGGCCGCCAGGCCGCCCTGTCCCACCAGGCGGCCCTGGATTTGTTTTTTATCGAGTTTCCCGGAAAAGGCGAGGTCGATAAGATCCATTGTGGGCAGCGCGCCGGCCCGCTCCGGGGTGAGAGGTCCCTCTGCAAGGCCGTGGGTGCAGTCGATGACTCGGCCCTGCCGATGGGCGCCAATGGTTATGCCGCCTCCCAGATGAGCCACGACGACGCTTATTTCATTGTATTTTTTACCTTCGGCCAAGGCAAAGCGCCTTGCCGCGATCTTCTGATTCAGGGCATGAAAAGCGCTTTTGCGTTCTACTTCGGGAAGTCCCGAGATCCTGGCCAGAGGTTCGAATTCATCGGTGCTGGGCGGATCGATTACGATTGCCGGCATACCGAATTGTTTGGAAAAGCTTAAAGCCATGGCCGGTCCCAGGGCCGATGGGTGTTTCCCGTATTTTCCTGCCAAGAGATCGGCGCACATGATTTCGTCTATCCGGTAAGCTCCGGCGGGGGCCGGTTTCCCCAAGCCACCCCGGCTGACGACCATGTCGATCTCTACGAGGTTGATCATGTTTTTCCTCAGGAAGGTCATGACGTCCATTTCCCGCAAGGGAAGCTGGTCACTCAGAGATGGATAGTCGGCCAGATCTTCACTGCCGTAGCTGATGTTTTCAATGGTCTCTGGTTCAGTATCGCGGAAGCAGGCCACCTTTGTAGAAGTGGAGCCCACATTGATGACGAGGATGCGATGTTTTTTATCCATTAATCCCTCCTTTAGGGCAGGCGAGGCAGGCCAGGGCAATTTCCATGAGCCGGTTTTCCGCGGAGACGAAGGGGAGGTTCAGGATCGCCGGCTTTTCAGTCCCCATAACCATGCCCGCCGTTTGCATCTTTCCGAAGAAAACAAGGGCTTCGGCCAGAAGATGACCAGTGTCTATTTCGGGAACGAGGTAAATATCCACGTTGCCCGTAACGGCGCTTTGGAGGCCTTTCCTTCCGGCGGCAACTTGGCTCAGGGCGCAATCGATATCGAGGGGGCCTTCCACAATGGCCTTCCCGAATTGCCGGCGCTCTCCCATTTTGGAAAGGATCGCGGCGTCCAGGGTGGAAGGAATGCCGGGATTAACTTGTTCGATCGCTGCCAGAACCGCCACTTTCGGCGTCTCGATGCCCAGGAGGCGGGCGAGTTGCAGGGCGTTTTCAAGAATCTTTTGTTTTTCAACAAGGGTCGGGTTGTTATTGATAAATGTATCCGTCACGAGGATCAGCTTTTCCCGCTTCAAAAGCTGAAAGACGGAAACAAAGCTGATGACCCCACCCTTGGGCAGCAATCCCTGTTCCTTGTCGCAGAGGGAATCTAAGAGCTCTTGAGGGGCGGCGCCTCCCTGCATGAGGATGTCAGCCTTACCACTTCGGACCAGGGCCAGCGCCCGTCCCAAAGCTTGCTGCGGATCTTTTTCCTCTACAAGCTCAAATTTTCCATTCCCTAACGAGGACCCTTTGACCAGGGCTGCCAGTGAACTGTCGGCGCCGACGAGGATCGGAATGATCAAACCGGCTGCGGCCGCTTCGGCCAGGAGGGGAAGATCCGTCGTGACAGGGCAGGGGACAACAAGTTTCTTGACTCCGTTCTGCTTTGCTGCGGCCAGTATTTCCTTGAATGAGTTCGGCATCTCACTGCACCTCCTTTCCCATGCGGTCGGCAAGGACGACGCTCATGGCGATCTGTTGCACGATGTTGTCGTTGAAGTCAGACCGGGCGGGAATGCAGACCGGTCCCCGGGAAGTGGCAACGAGAGAGCTCCGGTTCACGTCGAGGAAAAAATCGAGTTTGCAGAGGATGTTGCCCGTGTCGAGACTGGGAACGAGGAGGATGTGGGGCATTTCCTCGCTGTTGATGTTGCCGTAATCCACCCGGCGATCCCGGCCGCCCAGGAAAATGTCGGTAAAGGAAGTTGCCGCCACGATCTCGCAGGCGCCGAAATCTCCGGCATCGGCTGCTTTTTGCAGGGCTTCGTAATCCTCATATGACGCCAGTTTCCCGCCGACTTCCCGCTGGCCGGACAGGACGGCGATCTTCGGCCGGGGATATCCGAGGAGATGATACACAAAGACGGCGTTTTTGATAATTTCCCCCTTGGCTTTGAGATCGGGCTTGATGTTAACGCCCGTATCGGTAAAGGCGACGAGGTGATCGATCCCGGGTACCTCCCAGAACGTCACGACGCTAACCGTCATGCCCGAACCTGCCTTCGCCTCCTCACGGATGATGGAACGATAAATATACGAGGTCGGGATCTGGCCCTTGCCCGCAATGGGCGCCTCTCCGGAAAAGAGCATCCTGATTCCGAGATCGGAAATGCCCTGATGTTCGCCGCCGGAGATTTTTTGGAACGGACTGATATTGAAGGCAACCTTTTCCGCCGCCTCCTCAATCTTTTTTATGTTACCGATGAGGACAGGTTCGATGTAACCAAGCTCCCAGCTTTTCTTGACCGCCAGCATGAACTCTTCATCTTCGGGAGCAAGGACGGCTATTTTTTTCGGCCCTTTCTCCTGCGCCAGTTTTGAAATGTCGGCCAGTGACCTGATCATTGCTGTTCCCCTTTCCGGTACATTATTTCAAGGATATCTTGACTTGGCCGGAAGTGTATTATAGGTTTTTTAAAATGTAAAATATATTATTCATCTCAATTTGATATTATTTATGAATCAATGGAATTAAGACATCTCAAATATTTTATCGCAGTCGCTGAAGAGCTGCATTTCGGACGGGCGGCGAAAAGACTGAATATCTCCCAGCCGCCCCTCAGTCAGCAGATCATACAACTGGAAAAGGAAATCGGTGTACGACTGTTCAACCGGACCAAAAGGCGCGTGGAAATAACCCCGGCGGGATTGGTGTTTCTCGAGGAAGCAAGCAGAATCATGGATCTTTCGGAAGACGCGGTGCGCAGAACGATCCGCGCCGACAAAGGGGAAATCGGGCGGCTAGCAGTGGGCTATATCGGGTCGGCCAATTACAGCGTGCTTCCGCAGATCGTTCGTGAATTCCGAAAGCGGTTTCAGGATGTCGATCTCTCCTTAGCGGAATTAAACACAAGTAATCAGATCGAGGCACTCCGCGACGGCAGGATTCATGTGGGCTTCCTGCGTCCTCCCCAAGGTATTCAAAATGAAGGTCTTTCTCTAGAGCCTGTCTTCAGGGAACCGCTTATGGTGGCTATGCCGCAGAACCACCAAATCAAGGGGAAAACGTCCATTTCTCTCCGCATGTTGGCAAAAGAATCCTTCATCATGATCCCGAGGCAGCGAGGACCCGGTTTTTTCGACTACATCATCGCCCTCTGTCAAAAGGAAGGTTTCAGTCCCCATATCGCCCTCGAAGCATCTCAATTCCACACGATTATCGGCCTGGTTGCGGCGGAGATCGGAATAGCGATAGTTCCTGCCTCCATGCAGCGTTCCCGATTCAAGGGGGTTGTCTTCAGAATGATCGAAGGGAGAGCGGAAACGGTACTCAACATGGCTTGGACTAATGACAATCCGTCCCTGGTGCTCCATAATTTTATCAGTGTGACCAGAGAAGTCGTCAGCTCGATATAAAGCCCCCATCGTGAAAAACCGGTAGTCGGTCATTGTTCCTTCTTAATGCTTACGGTCAGTCAGCGCAATAGGCGTGATATATCAGCCGTCTGGGCGGCGATAATCCATTTGACAATTTATACCCCCAAAGGTTAGAAGGCTCCCATGAAAATTAACTGGGAACGGATGACCTTTATCTTTGTGGGTATTTTAACCCTGCTGCGCCTGGCCGTAGCCCCCACCTTCGGATTAGGGGTCGATGAAGCCCATTATTTTCTTTATGCCCATTTCTTGGACTGGAGTTATGTGGATCATCCGCCCCTGGTCGGCTGGACCCACTGGCCCCTCTACGCCCTGTTCGGAACGAACGAATTTCTGGTTCGTCTCCCGGCGATTCTTCTTTTTGCTTTGGTTTCGTTTTATGTCTACCGATATACCCTTTCCTTCTCAAAATCCAAGGTGGTCGCTTTTCTGGCGGTGGTGGCCGTCAACAGTTCTTTCATCCTCAATGCCATGAGCATCATGCTCCTGCCGGACTGTTTTCTCCTGCTCCTGATCTTTCCCCTCATGACGACGATTCTGAAGATTACCGAGGAGGCAAAGACACGATATTTCATCTATCTTGGCCTGCTCTTCGGGCTTGCCGGTCTGGCCAAGTACACGGCCATCCTCTTTGTTCCTCCCCTGCTGATCTTCCTGCTGATCAAGAAGCGCTATAAACTGATCTTTTCCCCCGGGATGCTCCTGGCGGCGGGAATTGCCCTATTGATGGTAAGCCCGGTTCTTTACTGGAATATGCAGCACGATTACATAAGCTTCCGCTATCAGGGCGGGCATGTCCTTGCCGCTACGAGCCCGAGTATCAAATCTTTCTTAGTTTCCCTCCTGACCCAGTTCGGGGCCTATAGCCCCTTCCTGTTTCTCATGGCCTTTTACGGCCTGTATAAGGGCTGGAAGTCTAAGGATGACCGCATTCGCCTCTCGGTGCTGTTTGGCGTTGTCATTTTGATATTCTTTTTTTATTCCTCTCTGTATGAACGGACTCTGCCTCATTGGCCGAGTCTTTTTTATCTTCTGTTCATCCCCATCGGCGGCTATTATCTCCTCTCTGCAGAGAGCAGTAAAAAACGAAAATTATTCTATTTCTCAGTAGGTTTCAGCTTAACCATCACCTTGTTTCTCTATGCTGCTCTTCCGGCCAAATGGTTCACCTTTCCTGACTACAAATCTCCCTTTCGGGATATTGTCGGTTTTGAGACAATTGCCAGGGAAGGAGATGCCATTCTGCGCCAGGGATCGGCCGCCAAGGCAGCAGCACCCGGAGCTGCCGTCGTTTCTACCCCGTCTGTCGGCACTGCCGGGAATGCTTCCAGCCATGCCGGATCCAGCGCCGAGGCTGCGCCCCCTCCACACCGCCGGGCCTTGGCCGTGACCAACTGGACGATGGGCAGCCGGATGCTCTATTACAACCTTCCCTATGGTCACGACGTATTCGTTATCGACGACCGCAAGGATCAGTTCGATGTCTGGCAAAAGACGGCGCCGAAGGGGTATGATCTGCTCTTTGTAAACACACATTTTCATCAGGTGGATGTTCCCAAAGCTTATCTGTGTGACGCCTCGGAGTCGGCAAAGAAAATTGACATCATCCTGAACGGAGGCAAGGTCGATACGATTGAATATATCTGGTGCCGGAATTTTCAGGGGTCGAGATAAATGCGCAGGTCGGGGATGAGACTATTCCTCAGAGTATATTTCAGGTGTAGCTTATGATTGTAAGGGATCGGGGAAATCGTACTGATTTCCCGAACGAAAAGATATTGATATTCACGTTGTTTATCTGTGCAGCGATTGCCGGCAGCTTATTTTATGTCGATCTTCCCGTAGCTATTGCCAGTAGATCTCTCGATACACAAATTGTGAGCGTCTTCCAGGTCATCACCCGCCTAGGGAATGCGGTCTGGTATCTTGTGCCCGCGGCTCTTCTTTTCTTACTGTTTCATTATGCCTGGAAGAAAGAACAATGGGCGCGCTGGTGTCTGTTTGTCTTTTCCACCGTCGCCGTCTCCGGTCTCACCACCGACCTTTTCAAATGGCTTACCGGCCGCTGGCGTCCTAAGGCTTACTTTGAGGATTATTTCTATGGGTTTGATTTTTTCGGAGTGGGTTATGAAGAAACCTCTTTTCCTTCCGGCCATGCGACGACCATCTGGGCTTTTTGTCTGGCCATGACGTTGCTGTTCCCCCGTTACCGTCTCGTCTGGTACGTCCTGGCAATCGCGGTGAGCATCAGCCGGGTCATTGTCGGCGCCCATTATCTCAGCGATGTTCTCGCCGGGGCCTATGTAGCCGTGATAACGGTGCTATTGCTTAAGCTTCTTCCTTTTTTTTGTCTGGAAAGAAAACCATAAAAATGCAGGCTATCAAAACTGAGGCATTCGGAAAAAATCTACAAAACTAACTTTCGTCATTCCGGACCCTGTATCAGGTACGGGGCAGATCCGATCAGGAATCCAGTATATTAAATAAGTTACAATCCACGGCTTTCGCCGCGATTTAACAGCAGAGCTTCCTCCGGGAAAGGGGCTGCTAATCGCCGGGGCCAGAGGCCAGCGGTGCCGTATAGAGTTCCGCCCTGCGGGCCGTTGCCGGTTTCAGGCGTCCTTTTTTTGCAATTCCCGCTCCCTGGTGACGCAATAAACGCCGCGGCCCTCAAGAGCCGGGGCGAAGCAGAGATTGTCTGATATGCAGGCCGCAGGACGGTGGTCGCCTCCCTGCCAGCGCCGGATCAGCTCCGGTTCCCGGATGAAGGGGCGGCTCATGGAGATGTAGTCTGCAGTCCCGCCTTCCATAAGTTGATCGGCGACCTCAAAGGACCGGTTGCCACCTACCAGAATCAGCGGTACATTTATGGCTTCTTTGAAGGCCCGGGCCTCTTCCCGGAAATATGCTTCTTTTTCCGGGGCGTTGATACGCGAGCGGCTGGGAGAAAGTTTGCCGCTGACGATCGTCCCGCCACTCAGCTCCACAGCGTCGATGCCAGCGGCGGCCAGAAGTTTTGCCGCTGCCACGGAATCCTCCGTGGTCAAGCCGTCATCGATGAAGTCCTGGCAGTTCATTTTGATCAGGATGGGGAAGTCTTTGCCCACCGTCTCCCGGATGGTGTGGCAGATTTCCCGGTGAATCCGGACGCGATGGCGGATATCTCCCCCGTAGTCATCCCGGCGTTTATTGAAGGCCGGAGAGAGGAACTGGCTGAGGAGATAGCCGTGAGCGGCGTGAATCTGGAGGCCGTCAAAGCCGGCCGCTTTGGCCCGTTCGGCAGCGGCCGCGTAGGCCTCGATGATTGCCTTGATATCCTTGGTTTCCATCTCCTTTTGCGGCGACGGATCCGACCCTTCCGCCGGAGAAACAACCAGCCGGGGCATTCCGCTCAAGGCTGCCGCGGCAAAGGCCCCGGCATGGGCAAGCTGTAAGGCGATCCGGCCCCCGGCGGCATGGACCGCGTCCGTCATTTTCAGCAGCCCGTCGATGCGCTCGTCTTTGTCGATGGCAAGCTGCCAGGGGGTGGCCCGGCCTTCAGGGCTGACAAAGGCGTGACTTGTGATGATCAGACCGACGCCACCGGCGGCTAAGGCAGTCATAGTTTCCAGCAGCTTCGGCATTGGATTTCCATCCTGATCCGCCATGCCTTCCCAGGTTGCCGAGCGGACAAAGCGATTCTTCAACTCCAGTCCGTTGATGGCGCTATTTTCAAATAATTTGCCCATTATCCTTACCTTTTTAGCTTTCGATGACGGTGACCTTCTCCATCCAGTCCCCCTGGGCGATGGCGTTCACCACGTCCTGCCCCTTTACCACCTTGCCGAAGACGGTATGATGACCGTCCAGATGTGGTTGCGGCGAATGGGTGATGAAAAACTGGCTGCCGTTGGTCCCCGGTCCGGCGTTGGCCATGGAAATAGAACCGGTCTCATGTTTCATGGGATTTCCGCGGAACTCATCCTCAAACTGATAACCAGGGCCGCCGCTCCCTGTTCCCGTCGGATCCCCGCCCTGGATGACGAAGTTTTTGATTACCCGGTGGAAGGTTACGCCGTCATAGTAACCTTCCCGGATCAGGAAAACGAAGTTGTTAACCGTTATCGGGGCGTATTGGGGGTAGAGCTCCAGTTCAATTTCTCCCTGGCTGGTCTCCATTGTTACGTTATAGGCCTTCCCGGGATCGATCTGCATCTCCGGAGGGCTATTCCATTTCTTTGCTGCCATAAGTGATTACTCTCCTTATCTTTCTTGTAATTATAATTCCGGCGCTTCCGGTGGGACCAGACAGAGCATAATCAATCTCTCCTGACCCGTATTTTTTACCTGGTGTTCCGCTCCAGGGGGGACAAAAACCGCGCAGCCAGACTTGACAGGCGTCCATGCCCCCTGAAAGAAGACCTCACCCTGTCCGGCATGGAAGAATATCTCATGCTCCCAGGGGTGGGCGTGTTTTGGTGAAAAACCTCCCGGTGAAAATTCAAAGAGGCGCATGCAGAAATGGTCTGCGCCGTCGGCCTTGCCGATTAGAACCCGGCCGGAGATAGCTTTAGCAGCTTCACTGTCGAAATGCCTCGCCTCAATTTCTTCATAATGAATGATCTTCATGGCGTCCTCCTTATTCCTTATCCTTCTTTTTGGAATTTAACGTACTGTTATCTCAACTCTGCGGTTTCGAGGTTCCGGTCTTCCGTCGGGAGTGGGAACCAGAGGATTACCCTTCCCGTGATAGGTTACCTGAATGTTTTGACGATCTATGCCCTTGGAAATGAGGATGTCCGCTACGGCTTTGGCGCGACGAAGGGAAAGACGGTGGTTATAATCGATGGCTCCAACAGCGTCGGTGTGGCCACTGATGATAATATCTGTCGATTTCCGGGACAGGATTGCATCCATGACTTTGGTCAATAATGTGAGAGACTCGGTTGAAAGCACAGAACGGTCTGTCCTGAAATATATGATAAAGCTCACAGGCGGGATGGGTTCCGCCTCCAAAGCTTCACGAAATACTTGTCGTACCTTTTCTTCTTCCAGCAGTTTCGGTTCGCTGGGTATCCTGTCCATGCTTGCAGATACGGTGGCCTGCCAAGCCTGATTTAGTGTCTGCGTGCCCTTTACATTTGAAACTTCAAGGGTTCCCACTTTACCGTCCGGATCTGGCAGTAGAACTACTTGCGTCGAGGAGGCACATCCAGATATCAGGAGCAATAAAAATACAAGAGGCAGGATAATGTCCCGTATTCTCAGGAGTGACTTATTTTTCATCGCTGCTGCTTCCCGTGATGTGCTTCACTGTGCGACGAGGCGGTAAAAAGGACTTACTTATCTCTTGTATAATCAGTTCCCCGGATCTTCAACTTTGATGGCGAAATGCGTCCCTCGGATACCGCATGTAGCCGCAGGAGTTTCGAATCTTACGCCGCTATGGTTAAGTTTCGCGATCAGACCAGTGAGATAAACCACGGTTCCTTTTTTAATCTGGGCGATGAAAGAAAGTTTTTCATTAGCAGGTTCGAACGCGAATTTTGAAATAACAAGACGGGTATTGGAACCGATAGACATGACGCTGTTGTCCTGAAGAATAACCCCCATGGACCCGGTGTTACCTGTAACAAGGATATCGTTTTCCCTCAACATGTCCTTAACCTTGGCCGCAGTTACGACTTTATTGCGCTCAATGAATGCCTGCCCGGAAACATTTTTCACGAACCCTGCTCTCGGCTCATTGGCCTCAGCCATACCGATAACAAGAATAAATACAAGGCAGATTGGGATTAGCGAAAATTTCATAAACTCCAGTTTCGGCTCAAACAATATTAATGAGGTATTTTCGGTCTCCATATCATATGTTTTGTTAGAAGTCTTCAATTTTCATTTACAAAATCCTATGAGGGCGGCCGGGCGTCAAGGAGACGCAACAGCAGGTTGCCGGAAACGCTCCGGCGGTACTCCGCCGTGGCCCTCACGTCGTCGATGGGCGCTACGATTTGTTTGATTTTTCCTGCGGCGGCGGCCAGTGTTTCCAGAGACAGTTTTTCGCCGATCAACGCGTCTTCGACGACGGCGGCGGTTACGACGGTCGGTCCGACGCTGCCCCAAGACAGCCGCGCCGCCTCGATCACCCCCGCAGGCGACAGTCGGAGCAAGGCGGCCATGCTGGCGACGGCGCAGGCCATGGACTTGCGCTGCCCGACTTTTTCGAAGTGATGGAAGTTATATTCCACGGGTTTTTTTAACAGGACGCCCGTCAGGAGCTCTCCCTTTTGCAATTGCGTCGCCCCTGGGCCGGTAATGAACTCCTCGATCGTCATGATGCGGATGGTTTCGCCGTTGCACAGTTCCACCTCCGCCCGGAGGATATAGAGGGGCGGCAATGTGTCGCCGGCGGGGGAGGCCGTACAAATGTTGCCGCCGATCGTCCCCATGTTGCGGATGAGCGGCGAACCCAGAGTATGAAGGGCCTGGGTTAGGACGGGGAGGTGGGTTAAAATCAGGGGGTGACGGAGGAGTTCCGCATGGGTGGCGGCGGCGCCGATTCGGATGGCGTCGGCAGTCTCCCGGACGTCACGAATTTCGGCAAGGCGCTCCAGGCAAATAAGCGCCGGGGCGGCGGTTACTTTGCCGGTGCGCATCTTAACGAGGAGGTCCGTGCCGCCGGCGTAGACAAGGGCTTCGGGTTTCCCCTCCAGATACGACCAGAGCTCCGCAAGCGTGCGGGGGAGATAGACCTGGGTCACGATTCCTCCTCCCGGCGGGCTGTTGCCGCGACGGCGTCCACAATCTTCTGATACCCGGTGCACCGGCAGAGGTTGCCGCTCAACCCCATCCGGATGTCCGCCCGCGAAGGGTTGGGATTGCGGTTAAGCAGGGCGGACGCCGACAGGATCATCCCCGGCGTACAGAACCCGCACTGGACGGCCCCATGCTGGATAAAGGCATCCTGCAGGGGGTGCAGATGGCCCTCATCGGAAATACCTTCTATGGTGGTGATCTCCCGGCCTGCCAATTGCGCCGCCAGCATGAGGCAGGACAGTCGGCTCTCGCCGTCTACGAGGATTGTGCAGGCCCCGCATTCCCCGGCCCCGCATCCTTCTTTAGTTCCCGTCAGTCCGCAAACTTCCCGCAGGACGTCCACGGCCCGGCGGTCAGGTGCCACGTCCAGCGTCGTCTTCTTCCCGTTCAAAAGGAAGTGAATAGTCATGGTGTCTCCTGCTGCTTTTGCAGCGCCGCAAGGACCCGCTCCGCGGTCAGGGGCGATCCGGTTATGTGGATTCCGCAGGCGTCGGCCAGGGCGCCGGCTATAGCCGGCAGCGGGCCGTTCATCCCGACTTCGCCGACGCCTTTCATGCCGTAGGGTCCCGAAGGCTCGCAAGACTCTACGGCCAGTGACACCATTTCCGGGATATCCAGGGCGCCGGGGATGATGTAGGTGGCGAAATCGGGGTTCACGATACGGCCTTTTTCCATGAGAACCTCCTCGCAAAGGGCGTAGCCGATCCCCTGGGCGATGGCCCCCTGCACCTGCTGCTCGAAGGACTGGGGGTTCAGGACCCGTCCCGCCTCCGTCGCCGCCAGGTACGCCTTGACGTCAATGGCCCCAGTCAGTTTGTCCACCTCGATGCAGACCAGGTGGGCGGCGTAGGAAAAAAGGAGGTGGGGAAAGCCGATGACAAACTCCTTGCCCGTATCCAGCTTGTCCCGGACCACGGGCATAAGAAACTGGCTGATGCAGACCCGGTCCTCCGGCGCCATCATCGCCGCCAGGACGGTCAGGGGAATCTCCCGTCCCGAGGCGAGGTTCTTGACCCGTCCCGGCAGGAGCTCTAGGTCGTCCAGCGTATCGGACAACAGCATCAGGGCCGTCCGCCCGATGAGGCGGCGGTGCAGTTCTTCGCAGGCCTTGATCAGGGCGTTGCCGTAGGTGTAGGTGGTACGGCCGGCCGACGCCGATCCCGAGGGGAGGGTCCGCTCGGTGTCCGGCTGGACCAGTTCGATGGCGGTGTGCTCCTGGCAGAGGATCTGGCCGGCGATCTGGACGAAGGCCGTGGCGTTGCCCTGGCCCATGTCGGAGACGCCGCTGTAAACGCGGATGTGCCCCTCGGTTGTCAGTTCCACCTTGGCCAGCGCCGAATCGGGAAGACCCCGCCCATACCCCATGGCGTTGAACACGGCGGCGACGCCCACGCCCCGCTTGCGGAAGGGGCCGGCCCCTCTTTTCCATGCCTTCCGTTCCTGCCAGAGGGGATGGTCCTGCACGGCGGCCAGGCAGTCTCCAATGCCTGTGGACTGGGTCATGGTGACACCGGCGGCATTCCGGTCGCCCCGGCGGAGGGCGTTTTTCCGGCGCAGCTCCAGGGGGTCCATGCCCAGTTTCCCGGCCAGGAGGTCCATCATTCCCTCGAAGGCGAAGCTGACCTGGGCGACGCCGAAACCGCGCATGGCCCCGGCGATGGGATTGTTCGTGTAGACGCACCAGCCTTCGATCAGGGTGTGGGGGATGCGGTAAGGCCCCCCGGCGTGCTCCATGCCCAGGGCCATGACTTCTCCTCCCAGGTGGGCGTAGGCCCCGGTGTCGTAGTAGAGGCGGCAGTGGAGCGCCTGGAGCGTCCCGTCGGCCCGGGCGCCGAGGCGATAGTCCATGCGGACGGCATGGCGCTTGTAGCCGGCAATGAAACTCTCTTCCCGGTCCCACCACATTTTGACGCGGCGCCCGCTGGCGTGGAGGGCGGCGAGGACGAGGAGGCACTGGACCGTGGCGCCGTCCTTGCCCCCGAAGGCCCCGCCGAGGTAGGGGCCGATGATGTGGAGCCGGTCCAGGGGCAGGCCCAGGGCGTGGCTGATCTCCCATTTATCGCGAAAGGGGGCCTGGGTGGAGACAACGAGGACGACCTTGCCGTCCTCTTCCTGCCAGGCGACGCCGTTTTCCGTCTCGATAAAGGCGTGGGATTGAACGGGGACGTGAAAGGTATCCTCCAGAAGGATGTCGCACCCCGCCAGGGCTGCCTGACCGTCGCCGGCCTGGATGGTCGCCTTGAGGAGGACGTTGCCCTGGGGATGGTCCTCGTGGACGAGCGGGGCGTCGGGACGCAGGGCGTCATCGGCCGTGAAAACCCCGGGCAGGGGATCGATCTCGACCTGGATGAGGGAGAGGGCCTTTTGCAGCGTCGCCCGGTCTTCTGCCACCACGAGGGCGACGCCGTCGCCGCAGTGGCGGACCTTATCCACGGCCAGGACAGGCTGATCCTTGTGGACGATCCCCTGGCGGTTCGTTCCCGGGACGTCCCGGCCCGTCAGCACGGCGATCACACCGGGGAGCTGCGCCGCCGCCTCTGTGTCTACGCGGCGAATCCGGCCGTGGGCGACGCCCGCCC
This sequence comes from Syntrophus sp. (in: bacteria), assembly GCA_025355725.1. Lineage (GTDB taxonomy): Bacteria > Desulfobacterota > Syntrophia > Syntrophales > UBA8958 > UBA8958. The sequence goes on along the minus strand of JANXZC010000009.1, from coordinate 2,096 downwards.
GGCGGACCCCGGCCCAGAGGAGGTCCTCACCGTAATGGTCGGCGGCGTATTTTTCCGCGCCTGTGGCCTTGGCCCCTGCGTCCGCCCTGGGAACGGGCTTGCCGATTTCGGGAATATAGGGATTCACCCTGCTTGTCTCCTCTGTATCCGGGGGATGACTTTCATCCGACTCCGTGCTATGCATTCTGAGAAAAACATAGCACAGGGGCATCGGTGTTTCAATGAATAAAGAACTTTACCGACATATTCGGGACTGTCTGGCGCGGCGGCAGCGGTTGGTCCTGGCGACGGTAGTGGTCCGGTCGGGATCGGGACCCCGGGAAGCGGGGGCTTCCATGGCCGTTAAGGAAGGCGGCGAAAGTATGGGAACCGTCGGGGGAGGCCTCCTCGAGGCGCAGGTCATTGCGGCGGCAAAGAATGCTCTCCATAGCGCCCGTCCCGTCTGCCTGACCTTCTCTCTCACCGCAAAAGAAGTTGCCGCCGGCGGGATGCTCTGCGGGGGTAAGGTGGAGGTGCTCGTCGATGTTCTGGAGGGAAAGGACACAAGGATATTGACCATATTCGAGAAAATCGTTACTGCTCAGGAGGAGGGACGCAGCCTCTGGCTGATCCGGTCAATCGGTCCGGAAGAATCGGAAAGAGATGCCTCTTCCAACTCCGTCGGACCCGAATTGGTATTTCCGGTTGTCAGATCATCGGTAGGCACCGGCCTGGGACTTATGGATGAGGACAACCTCGACGCCGGTTCCCTGGAATTGACCAACCTGACAATGGACACGCTGAAACAGGAACGCCGCCGCGAAGAGACGGTTATGATCGCCAGGGACGTTGTCCGTTATCTCCTCCAGCCCGTTGTCCTGCCGGATCGGGTCATCATTGCCGGTGCAGGGCATGTGGCGCAGGAGTTGGCTACGTTGTGCCATTTCCTCGGTCTCAGAACCGTTGTCATTGACGACCGTCGGGAATTTACCGGCCGAGACCGCTTTCCCGCCGCTGATGAGATCGTGATTGCCCGGGAGGCTTTTCAGGACTGTTTCCATGGTATGGAAATCGACAAGAACTGCTATATCGTCATCGTCACCCGGGGACATGAACACGACTGGAATGTCCTGGCCCAGGTGCTACGCACCGGCGCGGGTTATATCGGCATGATCGGCAGCCGGAGAAAGCGGGATGCCATCTACCGCTCCCTGCGAGAGGAGGGTTTTTACGCGGAAGACCTGGATCGGGTCCACTGCCCCATCGGTATCGCCATCGGTGCCCGAACACCTGCGGAGATTGCCGTCAGCATCGCGGCGGAGCTGATTGCCTTCCGGGCAGGAAAAAGTTAATAATATAGATCCCCTCCGGTTGATATGGATTTCCTGAAAGCGGTAATTGACGGATTATGAAAAGTATGCAAGGTTCGCACTGAATAAAGATGGACCTGCTGAGGTTCTAGCAAAGACCTCGCGGGGAGAAGGTGTTTTGAAAAACAGAAAAAAGGAGAGACATCATGGGAGACAAGGGCGGCAAGAAAGATAAGGAAAAGGGTCAGAAACAGAGTGTCGAAAAAGAGAAGCAAAAGTCAAAAAACAAGCTTGATAAGCAGCCAAAAAGAAAGCCTTGATAGAAAACACGGTGTGAAGATCTGCACAACGGCTTTGCCCGCTTGAAGTGTAAGGACGATGGTAACGAGCATCAAACTGAGCGTATCGTATTAAAGCGGCGTTTCTATCCGTGTTCGTCTTTCCTGGCGTTGGCCGGTTATATTGATGAACAGACACCTTTCTTCAGCAGGGGAATAATAATTGGGGATCGTGTATCTCCGCCTACCGCACGCACATTATGTTGCCTGTTTTCAATTGACATACAAGTGGTTTTCGTATAGTCCATTCGCCGTCGCGGCAAGGAATGTCTTATCAATAACAATTACCTGAATCAGTGGCACTAAATGTGCGAGTTATCTGAAATGGTTAAAAATCAACCCTTGATTGCATTATCCTCATTTGAAGAAAGCACAGCCTGCATCTCAGCTGGAGCCCAGTGAAGGATATGATGATTCAAGTTGTCAATAACACAGATAAAATGCGATATTCAGACGCACCTGTCCCTCT
>JANXZC010000075.1 GCA_025355725.1 Syntrophus sp. (in: bacteria) | reverse complement strand
GGCGGCGGCGATTTCTTCCAGCTCTTTCTTACGCAAATGTTCGCTATAGAACTTAAGGTTCACATCGGCGACGGCGACGAGCTTGAAACGGGGTTTCTTTTCCTTTTCTCCCACTTTTCGGCGTTCCCGGTAAAAAATTTTTCCTGCCATGATCACACCTCCTAAAGTTTACGGTTTGTCCTTCTTTCTCTTCTCTCCCATGCTTTCCCACCGTCCCGGTCCCGCCGGCAGCACGGGCAGGACCACCTCCTGCCCCCACAGCCGGGGCCGGAGCCATCCTTTCGTCCTGACCAGATCGCCGGGGGCGGGGCAGATCGCGTCCCGGTCCAGGGAAACGGCCCGGATTCCTTTGTCGGCTAACTCCTGGACCGACACCGGATCGGGAAACTCCCGCAGGCCGGCAAACTCGATGAAGCGCCCGTTCCATCCCGAAGCGGTAAGTCCTACGGCCGCCGCCGCGCCGATGATTCCGTCATTCGTCCCGCCGTGACCGGAAAGGTGGCTGCCTCCGGCTGCCTGCCGGGCTTCGGCCTGGGTCATGATCCTTTCCGTGCAGAGCCGGCCGAAGGTCATCAGCGCCGGGAGGGACGGGTCCCCTTCAAAAACCATACATAGCCCCGGATCGCTGCCCGCGGCGGACGACTTTTCAATGTGTTCGCTAGCCAAGGGCAGCAGGAACGACGCCAGGGAAGGATCGGCCGTCTCCACCACGACGCAGGCCGAACTGTTGTGGGAGGTATAGGGGATGCGGGGATCCACCAGAAGCTGCTGGCGGACAACCCCCCAGACCCGGCAGCTGGGGGGTAGGAGCCCTTCATAGCGGCGGGCCACCTTGCCCGTACCGAATTCCGAATCCAGAACGTCCGTATCGTCAAAACCTATGTAAACGCGCACCTTCCTCCTGACGCTGATTGCCGCGGCGCCGCAACAATCGCTTTTCTTATCACTTATAAATGACGTATTCGCAAAAAGTTGAAAATCATGTCGCTCCCGCGCAGGCGGGAGTCCACATCTAATTGATATCAATGGATTCACGCCTGTGCGGGAATGACAAAACGAAGCGAAATATAACTTTTTACGAGTTTATTATATACGACAAGGCCGAATAAAGTCAAAGAATGGTTCATGTCCCGTTCCCGCCGCCCGACTACTCCATCTTATGTTTTTTTTACTATAACACCTTAATTTGTTTGAGGTTCCCTTTATTTTTTTCTTGACGATTACGACGAAAAGGCGTAGATATGCCGCGCTTGACATAGATCATTTATGACATAAGTAATTATTTGAGTTAATTAAGGATTAAGGAGGCTTCTATGGAGATTACCAGGAGGGGTTTCTTGAGTATGACCGGGGCCATTGGATCAGGCATCGCCTTGTCCGGCCTGGGCATCAACTTGAGCCCTGTAAAGGCTTATGCGGACGAGCTCAGCAAGATGAACCGCGTCAAGGCGGCCAAGCAGGTAACCACGGTTTGCTGCTACTGTTCCGTGGGCTGCGGTCTTGTCTGTAGCGTTGACAAGTTAACCAGCAAGATCTTCAACATCGAGGGCGACGCCGATCACCCCATCAACGAAGGATCGCTGTGCGCCAAAGGAGCGGGGTTCTTCGATCTCACCGAGGCCAACAAGCACCGCCTCAAAAAGGTGCTTTACCGAGCCCCCATGAGCGACAAGTGGGAGGAAAAGGAGTGGCCCTGGGCCCTGGAGCGGATCGCCCGCCTCGTCAAGGACACCCGGGAAGCGGGATTTGTAAAGACCAATGCCAAGGGCGAGGTCGTCAACCGCTGCGAAAACATCGGCCATCTGGGGAGCTCCAACGTCGATAACGAGGAATGCTGGCTCATGAGCATCAAAGCCAGGGCCTTGGGAATGATCTACATCGATCATCAGGCCCGGGTCTGACACAGTCCATCTGTTGCGGCTCTGGGAGAGTCGTTCGGACGCGGTTCCATGACCAACCATTACATCGATTTGAAAAACAGCGACTGTATCCTCATCATGGGGAGCAACGCCGCAGAGCATCACCCCATCGCCTTCAAGTGGATCTTAAGGGCAAAAGAAAAGGGGGCAAAAATCATCCATGTCGATCCCCGGTATACGAGGACCTCGGCGCGGTGCGATTATCACGTCCCCTTACGTTCCGGGACGGACATCGCCTTCCTGGGCGGAATGATCAATTATATCGTCAACAACGACAAATGGTTCAAAGACTATGTCCTGAATTACACCAATGCCTCCTTCATCGTGGGGCCTGATTTTACCTTCCAGGACGGTCTTTTTTCCGGCTATGACGCGCAAAAGCGGAAGTACAACAAGGATACCTGGGTCCTGGAAAAAGACAGTAAAGGCATTCCCAAGCGGGACATGTCTCTGAACGACCCCCGTTGTGTCTTCCAGATGATGAAGACCCACTACTCCCGCTATACCCTGGATAAAGTCTCCAGCATTACCGGCGTCTCCAAGGAAAACCTTTTGAAGGTTTATGAGGAATACAGCGCCACCGGCGTCAAGGACAAGGCCGGCACGGAATGCTACGCCCTCGGCTGGACCCATCATACGACGGGGAGCCAGATCATCCGGACCATGTCCATGATCCAGCTCCTCCTGGGAAATATGGGGATCTGCGGCGGCGGCGTGAACGCCCTCCGCGGTGAGCCCAACGTCCAGGGGTCGACGGATCACGCCATCCTCTACAATATCCTCCCCGGCTATCTGAAGATGCCGCCGGCCTCCCTGGATACCCTCGATAAGTATCTGGAGAAAAATACCCCGGTCTCCAAAGACCCCCAATCGGCCAATTATTACCAGAATTACCCGAAGTTTTTCGTCAGTTTCCTCAAGTCCATGTTCCACGACAAGGCGACGGCGGAAAACGGGTTCGGCTATTCCTGGATGCCCAAGCTCGACGACGGGGTCCACTATTCCCTCATGCACCTCTTCGATAAGATGTACGAAGGCAAGATCAAGGGGCTCTTTGCCGTCGGCACGGACCCGGCGGTCAGTTCGCCGAATACGAACAAGGTCCGGAAGGCCCTGGAGAAACTGGACTGGATGGTCGGCGAGAATATTTTCAACAATGAGACCTACTCCTTCTGGAAGGGGCCCGGCGTGGATCCCAAGCAGGTGAAAACGGAGGTCTTCCTCCTCCCCGCCTCCGCCTCCATGGAGAAGGAAGGCAGCCAGAGCAACTCCGGCCGCTGGGTCCAGTGGAAGTACAAGGCCGCTGAAGCCCCCGGCGATGGAATTCCCGTCGGGGAAATCACCATCAAAATCATGGCGGCCGTCAGGGCGCTGTATGCCAAGGAGGGCGGTGTCCATCCCGATCCGATCCTCAATCTCAAATGGGATTATACGGACATCAAAGGGAGATACGACGCCCTGAAGGTGTCCAAACAGATCAACGGCTATTTCCTCAAGGATACCGTGATCGAGGACAAGGCCGCGGGCACCAAGACGGAATTCAAGAAGGGCCAGCTCGTCCCGACCTTCGGGATGCTTCAGGTCGACGGCGCTACGGCGAGCGGCAACTGGGTCATGGCGGGGAGTTTCACCGCCACCGGCGAGAACAGGATGGCCAAGCGGGGGAAAGACGATCCCACGGGCCTCGGGCTATATCCCAACTGGTCTTACGCCTGGCCCGTCAACCGGCGGATCATTTACAACCGGGCCTCCTGCGATATTTACGGCAAACCCTACAACCCCAAACGTAAACTCCTGGAATGGGTAGGAGATAAATGGGTGGGCGACGTCCCCGACGGTCCCTGGCCGCCTCAGGCGGACAAAGAGAAGGGAAAATATCCCTTCATCATGAAGGCCGACGGTCTGGGCGCCCTCTTTGGTCCCGGCATGGTCGAAGGTCCCTTCCCCGAGCACTACGAACCCCTGGAAGGCCCTCTGGCCAAGAATCCCCTCTCCGGTCAATTGATCAATCCGGCCATCGAGATCTTCAAAAGCGATCTGGACAAGGTGGCCAATGCGGATGCGAAATTCCCCTATGTCTGTACTACTTACTCGTGCACGGAACACTGGTGCTCCGGCGCCTTGACCCGTTGGCAGGCTTGGCTGCTGGAGATGCAGCCCGAGCTGTACGTCGAGATCGGCGACCTTCTGGCCAGGGATCTGGGTATCCGGAACGGCGCGAAGGTGAGGGTGTCCTCCATCCGGGGGGCTGTGGAATGCGTGGCCATGGTGACCAAGCGGTTCAAGCCCTTCCAGATAGAAGGCAAGACGGTTCATCAGGTTGGCCTGCCCTTCAATTACGGCTGGCTCTTTCCCAAGGACGGCAGCGACAGCACCAACTTCCTGACGCCCACCGTCGGCGACGCCAATACCTTCTGCCCCGAGTACAAGGCATTCATGGTAAACGTGCAAAAGATATAGGAGAATAGGCTGATGGAAAAAGAATTAATAAAGCTGATTGATACGACGAAATGCACGGCCTGCCGGGGATGCCAGGTGGCCTGTAAACAATGGAATGAAATGCCGGGGCTGAAAACGAAACAGTGGGGTAGTTATCAGAACCCCCCGGATTTACAGTGGAACACCTGGACGCTGATCCGCTTCCAGGAGTATGTCAGCGACAAGGGGGCCTTTAAATGGCTCTTCCGGAAGGATGGCTGCATGCACTGCACCGATGCGGCCTGCGTGAAGGTTTGCCCCAGCGGCGCTCTCCACCACACGGAGTTCGGCACGGTGGGGCTGAATTCCTCCCGCTGTATCGGCTGTAAGGAATGCGTTTCCGCCTGTCCCTTCGATATCCCCCGCTACAACCGGGAGACGGATAAGATTTACAAGTGCGACCTCTGCTACAACCGCCTCCGGGGCGACGAATCGCCCTCCTGCGTCAAATCCTGCCCGACGGGGGCGCTGACCATCGGCAGGAAGGATGCCATGACCAAGAAGGCCTACGCCCGGGCCAAGGAGCTGGGGGGCGACGCCAATGTCTATGGCGACAAGTTCGTCGGCGGGACCCACGTCCTCTACGTCCTGGACGAGAAGGCCAAGGTTTATGATAACCTGCCGCGAGATCCGTCGGTTCCCTTCTCCATCATTGTCTGGAAGGACATGCTGAAGCCCCTGGCTTTGCTGGCGGCAGGCGGCGTCTTGGCGGGGTCTTTCCTCCACTATATCCTCCATGGACCAAAGCTGCCCGATGAGCCCGGCCCCAATGAACCCGGCAAAGAAGAAAAGGGAGGTGAATAAGCCATGAGAAAGGGATTAATTCAAGCAACAGACGGTTTTGAGAGGATTGTCCACTGGAGTCTGGCCTTGTCCTGCATAGCTTTGTGCATCACCGGGTTGGGGATGATGTATCAGTCCTTAAATTTTATCGGCGACATGATGGGAGGCCTCAAGTCCCTGAAATACGTTCATAACTTCACGGGCGTCTTCTTCGGCGTGGCCCTGTACTTCACCATCCGCATGTGGTGGAAGGAGGCGGGGATTTTTTCCATGCCCGAGGATCTGGAATGGATCAGGTGCGCCGGCGGCTATCTTTGGCATGTGGATAAAGTTCCCGAAACGGGAAAGTACAATCCGGGCCAGAAGATGTTCTTTCTGGCCGTGGCGGGATTTGGGGCCATCATGTTCCTCACGGGACTGATGATGTGGTTCCCCCTGAGCTTTCCCGCGATGATCGTGCGGCTTATGTATGTCCTCCACGCCTTGGGGTTTGTGGTGATCTTCGCCTTCTTCTTTGTTCATCTTTACCTGGGAACGATTGGTTCTCCGGGATCTTTGGATGCCATGCTGACGGGCTGGGTGAGCAGGGCCTGGTTGAAGAAGCAGCATCCCAAATGGCTGAAAGAGATGGAAGAGCATGGGACGCTCGTCGTCTATGGTGAGGAAAAAACGGCGGCCAAGGGTCACGGCCATTAATGATCCACGGATACCCGTCATAAGCGTTTCATTGTCGGATAGTTTATAAGATGGCGCCACCGTACGAAGCGGTGGCGCCATTTCTTTATCATCTCAAGTCTTCTTCAAGCGGCTACCAAAAACGAAGACCTTGACGTTATGACGTTGTGGTGTTATGTTTACACAGCTACAAAAGGAGGTGACATTATGGCCATGCAAACCAAACGAGCCACGGTGTATTTGGACACCGAGCTGCATAAGGCGCTGCGCCTTAAAGCGGTCGAGACTTCTCGGTCGGTCTCGGAACTTGTGAACTATGCCGTCAGAGAAGCCCTTGCAGAGGATGCCGACGATATAGCGGTATTCGAGGAACGGATCGGAGAGCCTTTGATCGCCTATGATGAAATGGTCAAAAAACTGAGAAAAAATGGCCTCATATAAGATCTACTTTAGGGAATCCGTTGAGAAGGACTTCAACTCTATACCCAAGAAAGACATCCAGAAAATTCTTAGTCGTATTGAGGCGCTGGGTGGAGATCCACGGCCATCAGGTTGTGAAAAGCTGACTGGCCAGGGGAGGTATCGTGTTTGTCAAGGCCGATACAGGATTGTTTATTCAATCCAGGACGAGGCGCTAACCGTCTGGGTAGTGAAAGTTGGACATCGGAAAGACGTTTACCGATGAATTCAGAAGGGATGCGGTAAAACAGCCTCCACACCCCTTAGCTTGCGCGTGATGTGAAGGAGAATAAAAAGAATGAGAGATGCGAGCAAGACAATCGGTAATATGATCGACAAAGCAAGCGTTTCGATTATCAGTTCTGTTGATGAAGACGGTTTTCCTAATTCGAAGGCAATGCTCCCACCGAGGAAAAGGGAAGGCATAAAGTATATCTTCTTCACGACTAATACATCCTCAATGAGAGTGCGGCAATATCTAAAGAACCCCAAAGCTTGCGTATATTTCTTTGATAAACGATTCTTCAAGGGTGTTATGCTCAGGGGCGCCATGGAAGTCCTGCATGACAGCGCAGCTAAGGAAATGATCTGGATGCAGGGCGACGAAATGTATTATCCCAAGGGTGTGACTGATCCCGATTACTGCATACTCAGATTCACCGCGCAAAATGGAAGGTATTACAGCAATTTCAAATCTGAGGATTTTGAAGTTGAGTAGAGAACCAAGCGATCACAATCAATAGGACAGCAACAAACACAATTAAAATTTCAATCATTCTTGCTCATCCCGATGATGGTAGTTTCAATCATGCCATTGCCCAAACAGCGGTTGCACAGATAGAAGGCAATGGACATAAGGTCTTTTTCCATGATCTCTATAAGGAGGGCTTCGATCCCCTCCTGGTTAGCGGAGAAATCCCTACAGACGCACAGTTGCCGGTGGCAATTACGGAACATTGCCGGGAAATCGCCGAGGCAGACGGGATAATCGTTGTCCATCCGAACTGGTGGGGCCAACCTCCGGCGATATTGAAAGGATGGGTGGACAGGGTGATTCGACCGGGTATTGCCTATGAGTTTCTGGAAGGCGATTCCGGAGAAGGCGCACCGAAGGGACTGCTGAGAGCCAAAGCCGCCCTTGTCTTCAATACGTCCAATACTGAAATAGAAAGGGAAAAGAAGGTTTTTGGTGACCCTCTGGAACCAATCTGGAAGAATTGCATCTTTGGTCTTTGTGGGGTCCCCAATTTTACCGCCGCATGTTCGGCGTTGTTGTTACCAGCACCGAAATTCAGCGAAAAGAATGGCTTGCCGAGATAAGGAGAGATATTGATACGTTCTTTCCCGCTGATCATTTTATCAGTCGCCGCATCGAATAATTATAAGAGAGAATCTGCCAGAGGATTAAGATGAGAATAATCGTTTCGCTGGAGATGGGCAGACCCCGGTAGGTGAATATGTGCTCTTTGGGGATGGTATTTTCGGCGATGTCTTGTTTTTCATGTTGCAGCAAACTGAAACTAAGGCCCAAGGTAATGAACCCCGTTTTGCCGTCGACAGCCTTATCCTGGGGCACTCTATAGATGGAAACCTGAAAACAGGAGAGACAAAAAAGAAAGATCAGGATAGCCAGGGATGTTAAAAACGTGGCCTTCATAGCTTTTCCCGTCAATATGACTTCCCGTTCATCACGCTCCCTTAGGAAGGTGATCCTGGTTATTACCTGCTCCCGAAACGATCCGGAAAACATCAAGCGGACGCTCAGATAAATGGCAAGGGTCATCCACACCGCAAAAACGAATCCCGCAATACTGTTCATGAACTTAGCGTAGCCGTTATCATGGTTAACGGCCCCCGTGCTGTAAAGATAAGCAAAAATTGCGAGAGCCGCGAGAGCCGGAAGACCGTACAAAAAGACCTTCAATAGTATTGAGTCAAACTTTTTCATTTTGTCTCCTCCTCGATTGAGAAAATGGTATTTATGTCTGTCCGAAAATAGCGGGCGATGCGAAACGCCAATTCCAGGGAAGGGTTGTAGCCACCCCCCTCAATGGCAACAATGGTTGCCCGCGTTACCCCTACTTCTTTCGCGAGCTGTTCCTGGGTCATCCGCTGTACGGCCCGGAAAACATGCAGGCGATTAATTATTTTGAGTTGTGGCAATGATTTGGACATACCCTGCACCCGATGTCTTATTTGTGGTACCGATGTATAGTTTATTAAACTTAATGTCAAGTTTATTTTTCTATTTTTTATTAAGCGGGGAGGGGGATGCCGATCGTCCATGACAAAGGCAGGGGGCAGGGCGGTTTCTGCATATGTTAAATTAGGCATTATTTACTTCTGAGGCGATCTCCGGTATAAGTGGGCGCAGGACAAATTTAATCGCCGACAGGCATATTTCCACCGGCATGCCAGGGAATAATTACCGGTCAAGCCGTTGGTTAGTATAGAATATTTGTGCCCGGCAGACTGCCGTGGGAAAGGATTGGTTATGGCTGAAGACATTAAATGGTTCAAGACGCACTGTTCACGTTGGGATCACGGCGGCTGCTCCCTCCTGGTCGGTGTAGAGGACGGCAAGATAACAAAGATCAAGGGAGATCCCGACGGTTACCTGAGCAAGGGCTATACGTGCCCCAAGGGCAGGCTTTCCGCCGAACGGCTTAACCATCCCGATCGTCTCCAATATCCTGTAAAGAGGGTAGGGGAGAGAGGGGCGGGGAAGTGGCAGCGCCTTTCGTGGGAGGAGGCCTTGCAGGAAACTGCGGAGCGCCTCAACGGAATTAAAGAGAAATACGGGGCCAAGGGGGTCGGCTTCGGCGTCGGGATGCCCAAGGGGCTCGAACATTTCATCCTGATCCGCCTGGCCAATCTTTTCGGGTCTCCCAATGTCATCGCCTCCCAGGACATCTGTCACGCCCCCCGGGAAATCACCGGGGTCCATACCTGCGGCTTCTATCCCGTTGCCGATCTCCATAATCCCACGAAACTGGTCATGCTCTTTGCGAGCAATATCACCGACACCAACGAAGAGGGCCAGATCCGCAGTAACCTCGATGAACAGTTGAAAAACGGCACGGAACTCATCGTCGTCGATCCCCGCAATATCGAACTGGTCAAAAAAGCCGGCCTGTGGCTGCGCTTGCGGCCCGGCACGGCCCACGCCCTCGTTTTGGGCATGCTGAACGTCGTCATCGAAGAGGGCCTTTACGACAAGGAATTCGTCGAAAAATGGACCTACGGCTTTGAGGACCTCGCCCAACAGGTGAAGGAGTACCCGCCGGAAAAGGTGGCCGAGATCACCTGGGTCCCGGCGGACCAGATCCGCGCGGCGGCCCGCAAATACGCCGCCGCCAAGCCGGCGGCCATCCAATGGGGCAATCCCATCGAGCACGACGTGAACGCCTTCCACGTCATCCGCGGCCTCCTGTGCCTCATGGCCATCTGCGGGAACCTCGAGGTGGCGGGTGGCAATATCAACGCTTACGATCCCAAGATCATGGGGCTGGGACCTTTTGTCCGGGCCGACCTGATTCCCGATAAGGCCAAGGAGATGATCAGCCGTCATTACGGGGTCATCCCCCGCCTGATGACCATCGCCCCCGCCTTCTTCCGCCGGGCGATCCTGGAGGATGTCCCCTATCCCGTCCGGGGCTACTACGCCATGTGCACCAATCCCATGGTGGCCTGGGCGGACAGCAGGAAGACCTATGAAGCCTTTCAGAAGCTCGAATTCATGGCCGTCGCCGACCTCTTCATGACGCCGACCGCCGCCATGGCGGACATCGTCTTTCCGGTGGCCCACCAGTTCGAGATGAACGACATTGGCCACTACGGCATCGGCCACGGTATGGTCCTGGCGCGGCCCAAGATCGTCGAACCCCCGCCCGAGTGCTGGCCCGACATGAAGATCATGAACGAGCTGGGCAAGCTCATGAGCCCGCCCGAACTATGGAAGGCGGATCATGAAGAATTCCTGGCGGATCTCCTCCAGCCGAGCGGCCTCACGTACCAGCAGTTCTGTGAAAAGGGATACCTGAAAGGCCCCGACCGCTTCAAGCTTTATGAAGAAAAGGGATTCCGGACGCCGACGGAGAAGGTGGAGCTGCGCCTCAGCACGGCGGAGAAATTCAAGATTCCCGCCCTGCCTGCCTACGATGGCCTGCCCGAAGAGGAAGATCCCGCTTATCCGCTTATTCTCATCAGCTCCAAGAGCCCCAACTACCTCATCTCCTCGTATCGCTGGGTCAAGAAGATTCGGGAGCGGGAACCGGACCCCTTTATCGAGATCCATCCCGACACCGCCACCCGGTTCGGCATCAAGGAAGGCGACGACGTCCGCATCGAAACCAAATACGGCGCCGTCGTCCAGAAGGCCGTCGTTTCCGACATCGTCATGCCCCAGGTCGTCAACGCCTCGATCGGCTGGTGGTTCCCCGAAGGCGATCCGGAAAAGCAGTTCGACTGGGAGAAATCCAACTTTAACTGCCTCACTTCCATCGGGAAGCTGGGCAAGGAATACGGGACGCCGAACATCAAGAACATCGGCTGCCGGATTGCCAAGGTCTGACGGCTCTCGCATAAGTAGTTAATCTCCCCCACCCGCCCCTCCCCTGCAAGGAGAAGGGCCGAGTGGGGGTAATCCTTTAAAATACCCCCCCTTTGTAAATCCATACCCCATTTTTCTCCTATGTTAAATCTCTTATTGACATAAAATTTATTTCTGCTTATAGTTCGTCGTCCCAGAAGCAAGTTAGCAATTTATAGCGTTTTTCCAGATGAATGCATGAGGAGGAACTTATGGCTGCTAAACAGGTTCCCGCCTTTGTAATAGGCAAACGCTACAACCTCCCAGCGGCAATATCAAACCGGCCCCCGATCAGCCCTACAAATACGCGCATCTCCAGGTACAGGCGGACCCGGCCCCTTCCATTGTCCGGATCTCAGGCAAGGAGCCCGGCGGCGGGGCATAAGAAAGAACGCAAAACGGCAAGCACTTTCGTCAATTCGTTAATCATGTCATGAAATTAACCTATGCCGGTTCACCGGCATAGATTTTTGGGGCGGCGGGAAACGGCGCGAAAAGTCCCAAATATTTAAAATTGTAGCATGGATTGAATTGGCCGGATAAGATGTCAGGTAGGTCAGCTATGCCGAAAATTAACTGTAGATGATCGTCCTTGCCGGTAATAAAATACCGACAATAGTCGGTCTACTACTCTGTTCGCGCCCCCTTGGGCGCGGCTCATCTCAACCCGTTAGGATATTGTAATGGCAATTACCATCAATCAGCTTCGGAAAGCGATTGCTGAGACCCACGAAATTGTAGAGTCACTTGAACACCATTTCCCGCAGCCGATTCTTGTAGAAATGGGCGGCAAGTTTTTGTTTCGACATCGAGAGCAGAATGACTTACTTCTTTCGTATCTGAAGTGCGTAAGGGCAATAAGTTCATTGAATGCCTGTGTAATCCTCCTCGAAAACGGCTTTGTTCAAGAGATCGGTACACTCTGTCGTTGTATTGACGATTTCAATCAAGATGTTTTATTTCTTGCAGGTCCATTGGGTGAGAACGGGCTAAGTGAACAACAAAAACGTTTGGTTGATGAGTTTTTTCAAGAAGAGTTTAATGACATTGACAACCCACTCAGTGCTACCCAACAGCGGAATCGGGTCCCACGGTCGAAGGTGCTAGCAGGAATCTCGCGCATCTCCGGGCAGCCTGTGAATCCTAGTGATTTTCAGGAGGTACAACGGACGGTTCAACAGGGGTTTTCTGGTTACGTTCACGGCGCCTACGGCCACATTATGGAAATCTACGGAGGGAGTCCAGATAGCCTCCACTACCACATGAAAGGTTTATCCGAAACGCCACGCATAACTGAGTGGACAGAGGCCCTTTCATCATACGTATACAGAACCATGATAGCTGTTGAAGTCGTCGCAAAGAGATGCACCGCTGTTTCAGCCGTTGAAGCCATCCGAGCCGCAAGGGCATGTCTGGAAGAAACGTTGGATGTGAGCAATGATCCAAAAAAAATACTCGATCGTATAAAGCGAAAGTGACATTGATGATAATCCTAACCTCTATATGGCCTTCGGTTGTCAAGAAAATAGTTCTCCTATAGATCGGAAAAAGAGCAATAAAAAGTATCCGTCCAAAAAGTTAATGAAGCCTTGA
>JANXZC010000010.1 GCA_025355725.1 Syntrophus sp. (in: bacteria) | reverse complement strand
TGAGTGGCTTTTCCGAGTCCGACCGGGTCAGGGAGGCCCAGGAGTTGGGCGCCGGCGCCTATGTCAGGAAACCCTATGTCCTGGAGCGCCTCGGCATGGCGGTAAGGAAAGAACTGGACAGGAAATAGGAGGAGCGTATTTCAATAATTCCGTAAGAAATGGACAAGCCAAAGGCCCTCACTGTGGAATATTCATGAGGGACTGCCGCTCCGTGAATTTCCCGTTGACAAATATCACCAAACCGATTATGGGTCACCTTGGAAAAGGAACGAAACGATGTATTATAGAAATCTGAACACGATCAGCGGAATTATTATTATCGGCATAATTAGGCCGGAAAATACCGGAGCCTGATCGTGGTTTAGTGTTTAGATAAGAAAAACAAGACATTCACAAAATCCGTTATCAGGTTCCCTGGTAGCGGATTTTTTTTAGGAGGAAAAGCCCTTATGACCACACGTGACATAATGATTTATGATACGACCCTGAGGGATGGCTCTCAGGGGGAGCAGATCAATTTTACTGCCGAGGAAAAGATGCGTATTGCCCGACGTCTGGATGAAATGGGAATTTCTTACATCGAAGGCGGCTGGCCGGGCTCCAATCCCAAGGATGTCCGTTTTTTCGAGTTAGCAAAGGGTGAAACCTTTCATAATGCCAAGTTGGCGGCTTTTGGCAGTACTCGCCGGTCCGACTTGCGAGTGGAGGAATGCCCAAATATTCAGGCCCTGCTCCAGGCGGAAACCCCGGTTGTCACCATTTTCGGGAAGACTTGGGACCTTCATGTGACGGACATTCTGGAGATCTCCCGGGAAGAGAATCTGGCCATGATCGGGGAATCCGTCGCCTATCTGAAAGGGAAGGGGAAGGAGGTCGTTTACGACGCCGAGCATTTCTATGACGGATACAGGCAGAATCCCGACTATGCCCGGCAGACGATCGAAGCGGCCCTGGAGGCTGGGGCCAATTGGATAGTCCTGTGTGACACCAACGGCGGGACGCTCCCCCACGAAATTCAGCGGATGACGGAAGAAGTCGCCGTCTTTGTTCCGAAAGCGATGCTGGGGGTCCATGCCCACAATGACGGCGGCCTGGGGATTGCCAATTCCCTTGCGGCGGTCCTGGCCGGGGCCAGGATGGTACAGGGGACGATAAACGGTTACGGGGAGCGCTGCGGAAACGCCGATCTCATTCCCATTATTGCTAACCTCCAGTTGAAGATGGCAAGACGTTGTCTTTCCGACGAGGCCATCCATCACCTGAGCAATCTGTCCAATTATGTCGGCGACGTCGCCAATATATCTCCCCTTAACTCCCGTCCCTTTGTCGGCCGCAGTGCCTTTGCCCACAAGGGTGGCGTCCATGTCAGCGCCATTCTCAAAAATCCCCTGGCCTACGAGCATATCGCCCCGGAACTGGTCGGGAACAAGCAGCGGGTTCTGGTCTCCGATCTGGCCGGGAAGAGTAACATCGAATACAAGGCCCGGGAACTGGGCATCGACCTGGGGGGGAAAAACGGCGCGAGTCGGCGGATCGTCGATGAGATCAAGCGGATGGAAGACGAGGGGTATCAATTTGACGCCGCCGAAGGATCGCTTTCGTTACTGATCAAGAAGGTAACCGGCGAGTTTGCTGAACCTTTTACCCTGGAGTGTTTTAATGTCATTGCCACGAAGACGGCCCACCATCCCTCCCAGGCCCAGGCGACGATCAAGATCTCCGTGGGCGGTGAAGAAGAACTCACGGCAGCGGAAGGCAACGGACCCATCAACGCCCTGGACAACGCCCTGCGGAAGGCCCTGACCAAATTCTATCCCCAGATCGGGAAGATGCATCTGACGGACTTCAAGGTCCGGATCGTCGAAGGTAGCGAGGGAACGGCGGCGAAGGTCAAGGTGACGATCGAATCGCAAGACGAAGAGGATACCTGGAGCACGATCGGCGTCTCCGAGAATGTTATCGAGGCAAGCTGGCTGGCCCTGGTGGACAGCATCCAGTACAAGCTGAGCAAGGACAGGGACAATAAGAACAAATGAAAGACGGGGTCAGACTTACTTATTGACATTTAGAATAAATGTCAATAAGTAAGTCTGACCCCTATTGCTAATCCGTTCTATTTCTGATATGGAGTCCACTGTTTAAGGTTAAGGGATTGCGAAAAAGACTATGCTGCTTGCCGTCAACAACCAGAACCCACAGGCGCGTTTGATAAAAAAGGCTGTGGATGTTCTGCGGAGCGGGGGAATAATCATCTATCCAACCGACACGGTCTATGGTCTGGGTTGTGATCTCTTCAACAAAAGAGGCATTGAAAAGATTTACGATATAAAGAAACGAAGCAAGAAACAGCCTTTCAGCTTTGTCTGTGCCGACCTCAAAGACATCAGCAAATACGCCTTCGTAACGGACTACGCCTATCGGACTATGCGCCGCTTGTTGCCGGGGCCGTACACATTTGTCCTGCAAGCCTCCCGTCTCGTTCCCAAAATTATCCTTCCGAAGCGGCAGACCACGGGAATCCGGGTTCCCGACCATCCCATCTGTCTGGCTCTGGTAAAAGAATTGGGACAACCGATTATCAGCACCAGCGTCAAGTCGGAAGACGGGGAAACCATGAACAATCCGGACCTCATTCGGGAGCGCTTCGGTCACTGTGTCGACCTGATTATCGATGGGGGCCTCTGCCCGGGAGGGCAATCCACTGTTATCAGTCTTGAGGATGATACGGTGGAAATTATTCGCATAGGAAGAGGCGATGTATCCGCCTTTACTTAAATAAATAAGGGGTCAGATAATTTGACCCCAGCCAGGTGAAAGAAAAATGGGAAAACAAATGCTTATCAATGCCGTCCATTCGGAGCAGAAGCGGATGGCAATCGTCGATGACGGCAAGCTGTTGGATTACAACATTCAGATGGCCGTCAAGGACCCCATAACGGGTAACCTCTACAAGGGCATCGTCATGAAGGTCGAAAGAGGACTTCAGGCGGCCTTTGTCAATTACGGCGGCAAGAAGGATGGCTTCCTGCCCCTCCGGGATGTCAGTCAGGACTATTTTACCGAGCGGCGTGATGGAGATAATGGGCAGGAAGGCGGCCAAGGGCATGGCCGTCATCACCTGAAAGTTGGCCAGGAAGTCCTCGTTCAGGTCATGCGTGAGGTGAGCGAGCGAAAAGGGGCCCTCCTTACCGCCTATATCTCCCTGCCGGGACGATATATTGTCCTGTTGCCGAACAAACAGGGCGGCGGCATTTCCAGAAAGATCGAGGATGAGGAAGATCGTAAGCGCCTCAAGGAGATCATGGAGCAGATCAAGCCGGAAGAGGGGATGGGATTTATCATTCGGACCGCAGGGATGAACCGGACCAAACAGGAATTATCGAGGGATTATCAGCATCTCACCCGGTTGTGGAAGGAGATTCAGAAAGACGCCAAGGCAACCACGGCTCCTGCCGTCATCTATCAGGAAAGCGATTTTGGCGTCTGTTCCCTCCGCGACTACTTTACTTCGGAAATCGAAGAGATCCTCGTTGACGACAACGAAACCTTCCGGAAACTGCGGACCTACTGCAAAACCGTTTCACCCCGGACGGTGAAGATCATCAAGCTCTACAAGGACATGGTTCCCATCTTCGACAAATACAGCCTCGAAGACCAGATCCGGGTCATTTATCAGGAGCGGGTGGATCTCAAATCCGGAGGATACATTATCATCAACCCCACCGAAGCCATGATCACCATCGATGTCAATTCCGGCCGGGGTTCGAACAAGCGGAATGTGGAAGAAACCGCCTTCCGGACCAATCTCGAGGCGGCGGAAGAAATCGCCCGTCAGTTGCGCCTCCGGGACTTGGGCGGCCTCATCGTCATCGACTTTATTGACATGATGGACCGTCAGCACCAGCTAGAAATTGAACGGGCTTTCAAGAAGGCTCTGAGCGTGGACCGGTCGCGAATCCAGATGTCCAAGATCTCGAAATTCGGTATGCTGGAACTCTCCAGACAGAAGAAACAATCGACTATCCAGGAGATCAGTTACACCGCCTGCCCCTTCTGCAAAGGCACCGGCTTCCGGCCATCCCTGGAATACACGGCCCTGAGCGCATTCAGAAAAATAGAATCCAAGGCCGTCAAGGGAACATTTGCGGTGTTGAAGGTGGCCATGCCCCATGCCATATCTGATTATCTTCTCAATCAGAAACGCCTCGAAATCGGCAAGCTCGAATCGACGTTCGATATGTCCATCCATATTTACGGCCATGCCGATATGCAGTGGGACGATGTCAGGATAGAATCAGAGGCCCGGGAGGTGGTTCCGGAAGGGGTTCACGAAAATGAAAAAGCCCCGGAAAAAGTAATGGATAAAGGAAAAGAATCCCGCCATGACGCTGTAGTCAAGGCGCGGGAAGGGGGGGCGGTGGTCAAGAGTTCCGAAGCAGCCGAAGGCGCCCCCGAACCAGTTAAGAAGAAGTCCCGCCGGAGATCTCGTCATCGCAGGAAAAAACCTGTGGTGACGCCGGGCAGTGAAGCGATGGCTGGTGAAACACCGATTGATGGTGCGCCTGTCGGTGAAACGCCGGTTGATGTGCCGACAAATATAGGCGAGACGCCTTTAATTGGTGAGCCTGTCAAGGAATCGCCTGTCGGTGAAGCAAATAAGGCTAAACCAAAGGCAATCAAATCGCCGATCAGCAGAACACCGAATGCAAAATCTCCGGTCAGGGAAGCGCCGGTAAGCGAAGCTTCAACCAGTGAAGCGCCGACGAGCGACGCGACAGAAAGCGCCCCGCCGGTCAGTAAGGCGCCCCGCCGGAGAAGACGTTCACCGAGTCGAACCGCCATGCAAAAGAAAAATGCCCCGCCCCTGTCCTCACCGCCCGAGGGTGATATCCCGTCAACGGCCGGTGAGGAATAGGCTTCGGAAAGGTAATTATTACTTCTGACTGCCCAGGGCCTTGGAGCGCATGGTCGCCGCTTCTACGGCGGCCATGAGAGTTCCCCTGATCTTGCCGTCCTCAAGGACCCGTATCCCGGAAATCGTGGTTCCCCCGGGCGAGGTGACCATGTCTTTCAGCTGTCCGGGATGCTTTTCTCCCCAAAGAAAGAGTCTCGCGGCGCCTTGGAGGGTCTGGGCCGCCAATGTCAGCGCCGTGTCGCGACTGAGTCCCATGTGCACCCCCCCGTCGGAAAGGGCCTCGATCATAATGAAGGCGTATGCAGGCCCGCTGCCGCTGAGACCCGTTACGGCGTCCATCTGATCTTCCTTGACGACGACCGTTTTCCCCACGGCATTGAAGAGGTGCTGGGCCATAGCCATGTCGTCCTTTGTTGCCGCCTGTCCGGCGGACAGGGCGGTCATCCCTTCGCCGATAATAGCCGGGGTGTTGGGCATGGTACGAATAATCCGCGCACCCTGTTTGAGGCGCTCGGCGATGAATTGGATGGTAATTCCTGCGGCAATGGAAATGATCAGTTTCGATTTGTCAACAACGCCGGATATGTCTGCCAGCACTTCGGCCATATTCTGGGGCTTTACGGCTAAAATGATTACTTGCGCAGATTTGGCGGCCAGTCTGTTGCTTTCCGTCGTCGCCACCCCATGGGTTTTCTTCATTTCCTCCCGTTGCTTCGGGTCCGCATCAGCCACGATAAGTCCGTCCTCAGGAACGAGATGACGGGCAAGTATGCCCCCGATGAGCGCGCCGCCCATTTTGCCGCCGCCGATAAGGCCAACCTTTTTTCCTTTCAACATGACAGCTCCCCCTTTATTTCTTCAATGTAAATGTATTTTTAATCCTTTTTTGGCCATAGTGTCAATAGGGTGATCGCAGATAAATCACTGGTTGCGTAAAGTAGGGAAAATGTGTTACGAAATCACACAATACAGATTACCAGATGAGGAGGTCGGGATGATCGCCAAACGGGATATCGACGGAGTCAAGATAGCCTGCTGGATGAACAGCAATGCCTGGCAGGAAAACAAAAGGACCCTTGTCTTCATTCACGGTTCCGGTGGGGACCATACAAACTGGGTCTATCAGTATTCAGTTTTAAAAAACGATTTCAACATCCTGGCGGTTGAACTGCCGGGACATGGACAGTCCGAAGGCAAAGGGGAACAGAGTGTCTCCCGTTATGTTGAGTGGATAAGAAAGATCCTTGATGCCTTCGGTATCAAGATGCCCGTCCTTATCGGTCATTCCCTGGGGGCCGCTATCAGCCTCAACTTTGCCATTCAGCACGGCGAGTTGCTTGCCGGCATCGTTCCCGTGGGCGGGGGTGTGACCATGTGGGTCAACCAAGCGATTCTCGATGGGCTCCTGAAAGATCCTGCCCCCATTATCGAGATGGCGGCCAAGCTATCCCTGGCCAAGCAGAACCGGGAGAAATTCACACCTGCCCTATTCGAGGGCTTTTCCAAGGCGAATCCCGTGGTTATGCAGGGTGATTTTTTGGCATGCAGCCAGTTGAACCTGACCGACGATATTGCCAGGATCAGTATTCCCGTGCTTGTCCTCTGCGGGGCGGAGGACAAGATGACGCCGCCGGAAAATTCCCGATATTTGGCGGATCATATTCCGGGCGCCCGCATGGCGATGCTTGAAAACGCCGGTCATTTTGTCATGATGGAGAATCCAGAGGCCTTCAATCAGGCCCTCAAGAACTTCGCTCTCTCACTGTAAGGTCATTAATAGAGGAAATCACAATGTTTGTAATGGGTAATCTTATCGTCGCCCTCGCGAAGATCATCGACTTGGTCTTGGGGCTCTATGTATGGGTCATCATCTTCCGGGCCGTCATTTCCTGGGTCAACGCCGATCCCTACAATCCCATCGTCAACTTTCTGTACCGGGTAACGGAACCCGTACTGGCCCCCGTCCGACGCTGGATGCCTTTCGGCAACATGGGCATCGATGTCTCTCCCATCATCGTGATCCTGGTCATCTATTTTCTCCAGTTCTTTTTGGTAAAAACGATGATTCAGGCCGCCGTGTACTTCAACTGATGATCAAGGAAACCGCAGCGGGCGTCCTGTTGGCGCTCAAGGTGCTGCCACGCTCCTCCCGATGTGAGATCATTGGGCCCCACGGCGACGCCCTGAAGATAAAGGTTACCTCCCCACCGGTGGAAGGCCGGGCGAACGAAGAAATCATCGAATATCTTGCAGAAACTCTCGGAATAAAAAAGGGTCAGGTGGCCATTGTCTCCGGTCACGCCTCCCGGCAAAAGACCGTTGCCATTACGGGGTGCAATCGTCAGGAGCTGGAACGGCTGACAGAAAAAAAATAATTACTTGGTTAACGCGACTCCGTCCCATTCCCCCGAACTCTATAATTATGCATCAACCACAAAAAAGCAGAGAAAATGAGAAGGTTGCCAAGGCGGCAGGCGTAGTCGGTCTGGCGACGATGCTGAGCCGGATCTTCGGTTTTATTCGCGACATGGTCGTTGCCGGGATTTTCGGCGCCGGCCTGGTAACGGACGCCTTTTTCGTCGCTTTCCGGATTCCCAACCTCCTGCGCCGCCTCCTGGCGGAAGGATCCCTGACGGTGTCCTTCGTGCCGGTATTTACCGAGTATCTCAAGCAGCGATCCCGGGAAGAGGCCCTGGAATTAGCCAATGTGGTCTTCACCGCCCTGTCGGCGGTCCTCGTTATCGTTTCCATTGCCGGGGTGATCTTTTCTCCCTTCATCGTGACCATTATGGCCCCGGGATTTCTCAAGAGCCCCGAGCAGTATGAACTGACGGTCCTTTTGAACCGCTTCATGTTTCCCTACATCTTTTTTATTTCGCTGGTGGCCCTGTGCATGGGGATACTCAACTCGTTGCGTCATTTCGCCGCTCCCGCCCTGTCTCCCGTTGTCCTGAACATCTCCATGATCCTGGCGACGCTGCTGCTCAAGGATTTCTTCGGAGAGCCGATTTACGCCCTGGCCGTGGGCGTCATGATCGGTGGAGTGCTTCAGTTGGCCATGCAGTGGCCCTTTTTGATCAAAATGGGGGTCCGCCTCAAGCCGGATTTCCACTTCCGCCATCCCGGTCTCAAACGGATCGGCCTCCTCATGCTGCCCGCTTCCTTCGGCGCCGCCATCTACCAGATCAATGTGCTGATCGGAACCGTCCTTGCCTCCCTGTTGCCCAAGGGAAGCGTGTCATATCTCTATTTCGCCGACCGGATTGTCGAGCTTCCCCTCGGGGTATTTGCCATTGCCGTGGGTACGGCGGCCCTGCCCAGCTTTTCCGATCAGGTGGCCCGGGGAGAATTTGAAGATTTCAAAAGGACCATCTCGTTTTCCCTGCGCCTGATCCTTTTCATTACCGTTCCGGCTACGGTTGCCCTTGTTGCCCTGCGCATTCCCATTCTGTCCGTCCTCTTTCAGCGGGGGGCCTTTGACGCCGCCTCCACCATCCAGACCGCCGATGCCCTCCTGTATTATACCCTGGGTCTGTGGGCCTTTTCGGTAATCAGGATCATCGTCTCCGCCTTCTATTCTCTCCAGGACACCAAGGCCCCCATGAAGGCGGCGATTGTCGCCTTGATCGTCAATGTTGCCTTTAGCGCTGTCCTCATGTCTCCCATGAAACACGGCGGCCTGGCCCTGGCCACCTCCATAGCTTCGGCCGTCAATGTAATCATGTTGGGGATCATTCTGAAGAAGCGGATCGGCTCCTACCTGAATCGCGAATTCTATCGGTCCTTAGGCAAAATAATCGCAGCTTCCCTGGTGATGTGGGGGGCCATCATGGTTGTTGAATATTTCATTCCCTGGAATATTACCGGGCCTTTTGATGGACGCCTGCTTTTTCTGATTGCCAGCATCAGCGTCGGTATGGCCACTTTTTTTGTCATGTCCTGGCTCCTGAAGTGTCCTGAAATGGTCATGGTCATCCGGACCATCAAAGGCAAGCTCGGCCGCAGAGACAAAGGGGTTGACTTCAATCAACCAAAGTGATAGCTATTTTAAGTTGTTATAGGAAAAGACAAGAAGAGGAATCGATCTATGCTGGACATTAAATTCATTCGTCAAAATACGGAACTGGTCAGAAGGAAGATGCTGGAGCGAGGCCAGGAAATGGACATGTCCCCCTTTCTCAACCTGGACACACGCCGCCGGGATATCCTGCAGGAAGTGGAGGGACTGCGCAGCGACCGCAATACCGTATCGAAGGATATCGGAGAGAAAAAAAAGAAAAAGGAAGACGCCTCCGAACAGATTGCCCGCATGGGAGAAGTGTCCGCACGGATCAAGAGCCTCGACGACGAACTGAAGAAGGTCGAAGAAGATCTCAATGCCATGGTCATGGTGATTCCCAATCTTCCCCATGATTCGGTGGTGTACGGAACAAGTTCGGAGGACAATCCGGTCATTCGGGTATGGGGTGAAAAGCCGCAATTTTCCTTTGCCCCGAAACCGCACTGGGACATCGGCGAAGACCTGAAAATCCTGGATTTCGAGCGGGGCGCGAAGATCACCGGCGCCCGTTTTACCGTCTATATGGGATTGGGGGCCATGCTGGAGCGGGCAATAATCAACTTCATGCTTGATCTCCATATCTTCGATCACGGCTACACCGAAGTGCTTGCACCCTTCATGGTCAACCGGGAAAGCATGACGGCGACGGGACAGCTTCCCAAGTTCGAAGCAGATCTCTTCCGGGTTGATCAGGTGGACTATTTCCTGATCCCGACGGCGGAAGTTCCTGTGACCAATATCCACCGGGATGAGATCCTCAGTGAAAAGGAACTCCCCATCCATTATGTATCCTATTCTCCATGCTTCCGGGCCGAAGCGGGTTCCTACGGCAAAGACACCCGGGGCCTCATTCGCCAGCACCAGTTCAACAAGGTGGAAATGGTAAAATTCTCCCGCCCCGAAACGTCATACGATGAACTGGAAAAGCTTACGGCCAACGCTGAAGATGTTCTCCAGCGCCTGAACATTCCCTACCGGACCGTAAGTCTCTGCACGGCGGATCTGGGGTTCTCTTCCGCCAAGACCTACGATGTGGAAGCTTGGCTTCCGGGACAGGACGCATATCGGGAGATCTCTTCGTGTAGTAATTTCGAAGATTTTCAGTCTCGACGCGCCGCAATCCGTTTCCGCCGGGAAGATACGGGGAAGCTGGATTTTGTCCATACCCTGAATGGATCGGGATTAGCCGCGGGACGGACGGTGGTGGCGGTTCTGGAGAATTACCAGCAGGCCGACGGCAGCGTGGTCATTCCTGAAGCCTTGCGTCCTTACATGAAAGGGATTGACAGGATTCCTGCAATAGGGTAATTGCCGCCTACAAGTTCTATGAAAGACACTGGAGGGATGGCCGAGTGGTCTATGGCGGCGGTCTTGAAAACCGTTGGGCGAAAGTCTCGCGGGTTCGAATCCTGCTCCCTCCGCCAGTAATAATTCAATCGCGGAGAGATGGCTGAGTGGTCGAAAGCGATCGCCTGCTAAGCGATTGTACGCCGTAAAGGTGTACCGCGGGTTCAAATCCCGCTCTCTCCGCCATTTTTTTTAGTACATCATGCGCCCGTAGTTCAGCTGGATAGAGCGCCAGACTACGAATCTGGATGTCGGAAGTTCGAATCTTCCCGGGCGTACCAAAATCAAGGGGTTAGGGACTTTTCTCTGACCCCTTCTTTTTTGCTGCGCAAAATGTGTGTAAAATCTTCGGCAATGACAGCGGTATTTTATCAGCTTTCGTAAAATAACAAAATGAACAATATTTTCTTGTTTTGTCTGGGAAATCCCGGTATGTGTACGGAGTTAGAAAAAATCAATGGTCGTTTCAGATTTTTGAACACTTGTTATTTTAAGGTCTGAAGATGCATGATGTGAGATGAAAAAATGAGACCTACTTTCTGAAGGAGAGAGTGGGTCTTTCTGCTTATATGCGGCAAGTTGCACATTTAGCTATTTTTTTGCCGATTAGCATGGGAGGATAGAGACATGATTTATAGGAATATTTTTTTTGCTGTGGTTCTATTCATTCTATTATTTCCGATAAGTGCCTCATCGGAGATTAAAGAATTTACTAAGGAAGTTGAAGATGTTGTGGGAAAAGACCAATCCCAGGAGGCAAAAGAAAAGTATCTCATAGAAAGGGCGCAGAGGCTTGCCCTTGAAGAAGCAGGAGTGTACATTTCTTCAACTACGGTTGTAACAAATTTTCAATTAACTGAAGATAAAGTAACCGCTATGACAGCCGGTATTGCGAAGGTCAAGATGGTAGATTCAAGACCCAGAATGGACGACAATAAAAATATATACATTAAAGTTAAGGTAGTTGTCACTGTCGACACAAACATTCTGGACAAGCAAATAGAAAGTCTTGCAAAAGAAACAGGAACAATGAAGAAGTTGGAAGCGGAAGTAAAGAGAAGAGCTGCTTTAGAAAAAGAATTAGAAAGCCTGAAAAAGGATGATACAAAAAGACTCGATCAACTTAATGCGCAGGTAATAGCAATTGAGCAGGAACGCCAAAAGCAGCGGATGTTCAGAGAAGAACAAGCTCTAAAGGCGAAAGGTGAACTAAATAGGGTTCAAATTGAGCGGCTGAATAAAGAAAAAGAACAACAAGGACGGGTAAATAAAATAATTGCGGAACAAGAAAAGAAACGAAAGGAAGAAGCTGAATCAATTTCCAGAGAAAGTGATAATATTAAAAAAGCAAATTTGGAAAATGAACAAAGACTGAGTGAACTTGCCAGAAGAGCAAATTTAAAAAAGCAGGAATGGGTAGCCGTTGATGAAAGTCTTTCAATTAAACAGATAATTGAGGAGTCAAAACACATTAAATCAGAGATTGCAAATATAAGTAGAGAACTGGACATTCAATTCGAGAAAAACAAGGATAATCTAAAGGACGTATTTGACAGACAAATTGCGTTAACCATACCACAATTACCTCCCAATCCTGAGCCTAAAGGTGATTTTGAAACAACAACCGAATATAATAATCGAATTGCTAATCACAAAGACAAGGTCGCAGTGATTGAAGCGGCTAATCAAAGAAAAATTGATAAGTTGAATGCAGAATTAAATTATGAAATAGCGGATGCGACTTTTGACTATCTTATCCAGACGGCTTCTATTCTTAAGGATTTTGTGAACAGGTTTAATGTTCTTCAAAAGAAAACATTTGTTCTTCCTGATGAGAAAATAGAGGTTGAGTTAGGGCGCCCGAATGCCGACATATTTGCGTTTCCGATGAAATTAAAATACGAGAACGATAGTATTGAATCGTCTTTAAAGTATTCAGATCGAAGTAAGGCAGATGATTTAAGGAAGACACCTCAATTTATGCGTGCTGAGGGCACATTTAAAATCGCTGAAGACGTAAGCACTAAGTACAAAACTCAATCAGTATTAAAATTTTTTGGCTCATTGCCTGATATGCTGAGAGGGGGAAGCAAAGTAGGAAGTGGTGTTGCTAAAGCCAAGCTATTTCAGCACAGTGACAAGAACGACATATACAAAAAACTGGTAAAGGTAAAAATTACTCATCCTGCTATGGATAAACCACAGAATGTCGATTTGCCGGAAC
>JANXZC010000007.1 GCA_025355725.1 Syntrophus sp. (in: bacteria) | reverse complement strand
TTGGCATAGTTGTCCTTTTTAAGATAGGGCTTACCCGGGGTTGGTTCAACAAAGGCCATCGTTTTCAATACATCGATGGTCGCCTCTAAAAAAGGATTTATAAATTTGACGTTCATAGCGCTCCTCGTCTCGTTTTTGCTTATTTTTCCATAATTTTCGTTATTTTTTCATTCAGCGTCTCGGCGGTAAAGGGCTTCACAATATAATTGCTGACCCCGGCCTTGACTGCGGCAACAACATTTTCCTGAAGCGACTCAGCCGTAATCATAAGAAATGGCGTCTTTCCAATTTCAGGATCTGCACGCACCGCCTTGAGAAGTTCATAGCCCGTCATGTTCGGCATGTTCCAGTCGCTGATCACAAAATCAATCTGTTGTGATTTTAAAATACTTAACGCCACGACGCCGTCTTCCGCTTCCACAACATTCTCGAATTGAACCTGCTTGAGAATGTTCCTGATGACTTTCCTCATCGTGGCAAAATCATCAACAACGAGTATCTTGATGTTTTTATCCATAGCTCCTCCCGAAGTCTTTATATTCTTCCGTATGTTATCATTACTGCTGCTGATATATGATCATTTCCACGCGCAGGGGAATATGGGCGGACTCGAAATTGAGATCGAGTTTATAAATTTCCCTTCCGCCGTCAATTTCACTTCCGCCCTTCCCGATGACGGCCTTTGGCAACGTCATATGAAACAGTTTGTCGGCGTCGTGTTTTTGCAGAAAGTTACCGCAGAGCATATTGAGGCATTCTTTCCGGCAATCCGCCAGGATCTGGTCGGACATTTCCTGCTCATCCATCCCCAGAGCGTTTGCTGCCATCATCATCGACAACTCCTGAGGAAAGCGAGCAATGATGCTTCCCCCTATATCGCCGGAAAAACCAATCTCGACGGAGCTGAAATCTTTCCCCACCGCTTCATCATCTACCGGTTCCAGATATATATAATACATCTTTTCAAATACTTCAAAAACTGCCTTCATCAGGTTTTGTCTTAATATCTTGTTTTGTTCCATATTCGGATTATCCTCATCTGTGTCGGATATATATTTATTAGGGTTTCCTGTCAAGACATCCCAACCCTAAACTTCCCCTCCAAGGGGATTGCTATTTTACAAGCACCCGCCGGGAGGGAGGTTACTTATCAACAATACCCAACAATTCATTCGCCTGCTTTAACTGCTCCAGAAGCAGGAGCATACACTTTTCGATATCGGCCTCTCTCAATTGAAATTTCTTCGTCACCTCGCTGAATCCACGGTGGGCAAGGCCATCCATACCGCCGTCGATACCCATGGTCAGGCAGAATTGATCGGACAGGTAGATGAGACTGATTAATGGATTCCCTTCGAGATCGATAATATTGGGGCGATGATGCAAGGCGATGGCATCTCTTATTTCAGCAGGGAAGTTCCAGTATTCGGCGATCCGACCGCCAAGATCTGCGTGATTGATGCCGACAATCTCTTCCTCAGCCTCAAGAAACGAATAAGCGTGATTATTGACAAGTTCGAATATCTTCTTGGACGCATCCTGCACGTACTCGCCCATCACCAGTTTCCCTACATCGTGGAGCAGGGCTGCCGTATAGAGAACGGAGTTTTCCTTTTGGTACATATGCCGCGACAAAATCTGCGACATAAGGGCAACGGCCACCGAATGCTCCCAAAGCTCACTGACTTTATCGCCATAACCCTTATTTGTGAAGAACTTCGAGATGCTTGCCGTCTGAATGGCGCGGATGAGATGCTGTTGCCCCAAATAGACAACGGCGTCATGAATGGTCTTTATTTTTTGGCGGACACCAAAATAAGCTGAATTGCTTATTTTAAGGACATTTGCCGTGACAGCCTGGTCGAATTTAATGACCGCGACGATTTCATTGACCGAATAGTCCTCATTTTTCAGAAGTTCGGTTACCCGCTGTACAGTCGCCGGAAAGGCTGGCAATTTATTAATTGAAAGGAGGATTCTGTCGAGCATTATAACTCCTCTACCGCACCACCAGAAGATCTCACGAAGCACTTGCCGTCGGCGAGCTGGAGCTTCACCGTACGGTTACAGTTTTTCCCGGTGTCTTCTGCTTTGATTAGTACATTGTTTTTCCAGAATATTTTCCTCATCGCCGTGATATTCTTTTGCCCGATGCGAAAATAATCCGCATCGTTGAGAATACTTGCCCCACCGGCAATCTTCACGATCAGCCGCTTCTTTTCCGCGCCTAACTGGTAGCAGCTCTTGAAGAGCAAGGGAACACCAGTATCGGCAAACATGCCTGGTGCTGCCGCCGCCTTGTTTTTATCCAGCGTTGAATCCGGAAGCATGAAATGCAGCATCCCCCCCACTCGCGCCATCGGATCATAAACAACAACGGCGATACAGGACCCCAGGGCATAGGTTATAATAACATCACTCTGTTGTCCGCTGCACTTCAGGTCTGAGATTCCTACAACAAGATCAGCCATAATTGAAATATTATAATTCCTTTTCCCACGACTGATCCTAAATCATCAGGAACATGCTCTCATTGACAGGAAGAAATCTCTTCCCACTCAATCAAACACTGAGAAACGACCATGAGCGGATCTGCATCGTAATTTTTTCTAACGAAATGCAAATCTGAGGCCAGATATTAAGATTCCAGGCGCAAGAAAATAAGAAGGGGGGCTTTTGAGGGCCCCTGGCTCCTAAGATAGTTACAGTCGTTTGAGTTTCTCAACAAGAGTGGTGCGATTCAGATTGAGCATCTTTGCCGCCCGGTTTTTTACACCACCGCATTTGTCGAGGGCCTTTAAAAGGAGGTCCTTCTCAAACTGAACAACCATGTTGTTGAAATCGACTCCTTCTTCTGGAAAATCAACACTGCATTGGGTAGTGGCGGGAATCCTTCTCTGAGCTATCTTATTCGGCAAGTCCTCGATACCAATCTCACCCTCTTCCTTCATAACCACAAGCATCTCGATCATATTTTCAAGTTCTCTCACGTTACCGGGCCAGGGGTATTCCATCAGCATGTTCATCACCGCCGGCGAAATACGTTGTACTTCTTTCTTCTTTAACTTATTGACCTTCTTTAAGAAATGATTTGCCAAAATCGGCAGGTCCATACCTCTTTCTTTTAGGGGCGGCAAATAAATGGGAATGACATTGATGCGATAATAAAGGTCTTCCCGGAATCGCTTTTCTTCGATAAGTTTTTCCAGATCCTGGTTCGTCGCCGCAATAATTCTGACATCGGCGTTGATAGTTTTGACGCCCCCTATTCTTTCAAACTGTTTCTCCTGAATCACCCTCAACAGTTTTACCTGGAGGGCGGGGCTCATGTCTCCTATTTCGTCGAGGAAGATCGTCCCCCCCTGGGCAAGCTCAAACCTGCCGATTCTGGTTCGGATCGCCCCGGTGAAGGCCCCCTTTTCGTGGCCAAACAGCTCACTCTCAAGTAGTTCTTCCGGGATGGCACCGCAATTAACCGGAACAAGAGGTTTATCTTTTCGTTCGCTATTGAAATGAATCGCCCGGGCAACCAGCTCTTTTCCGGTGCCGCTATGGCCGTGAATTAGGACCGTGCTATCCGTCGTCGCCACCTTCTCAATCTTTTCAAACACTTTCTTCATCGGTTCGCAGTACCCGATCATTTTACCTAAATCAGGGTGGTTCTTCAGTCGACCCTTGAGGAGAACATTTTCCTCCTTTAGCTTGACATAGGATAACGCCCGCTCGATGGTAATTTTGACAAGATCGTTTTTTAGAGGCTTGGTGACATAATCAAAAGCGCCCATCTTCATGGCGTCAACAGCGGAGTGAACACTGGCGTAGCCCGTGACGAGAATCACAAGATTATTCGGGTTTATTTCCTTGACAAACCGCAACAATTCAAGACCATCCGCGTTGGGCATCCGCAGATCGGTGATCACGAGATCATAGCGGTCTCTCACAAATTCCTCCATGCCCTCCTTTCCATCCGCCACAGCCATGGCGAGGTAACCGCTTTCCTCGACAAGATCCACTAAATTCTGACGATTTAGTTCATCGTCTTCAGCAATGAGAATCCTGAATGCTTTCATAAAGTTCTTTCTTTCCTTTAGTTCATCCCGGAAGGATGTCAATAGTCTGACATATTCTGTCAAAATATCCCGCAAAGTCAAGAATTTTTTACTAAGTGCAGATAGTTGGGGCAGGCATCGCTTGTGCCTGCTCCCAACATTATCTTGCTTGGAATGACAGGTAACTGTCACAGGCCGAATGAAGCTGCCACTGCATGCATAGGGTATCTTAACGGAAGCTATGCTTTTTTTACCGCTGGCGGCGGGGATTTTACCGCTGTGACTAAAGCGAGCATCGGGATTAAGTCCCCCTTTGGCAAAGGCTAATTCAGGGGGATTTTACAATCCATTTAAATGCGCGGCATGTCATGGCCCTGATTTTGCAAATCTAGCCAGACCGGAGCAATCCAGGAGGGATAAATTAACCTATGAAGGAGTATTATAGTTTATGAAAAGAAAATCGTTACGCTCAAAACTTTTAACGGGAGGCATCCTGATCGTTCTCATCCCCCTCCTCGTGGTCGGCATTTTTTCAGCATACAAATCATCTTCGGCCCTTCAGGATATCTCCCTCGAACAATCCGTTAATGTTGCCAAAAACCTCTCCGCCATGGTCCAGATGACCCTGGCCGAAGAAATAAAAATGATGACGGCCTTCTCCGTTGACCCAGCCTTTATTGACGCCACAGCGGGAAATGCAGGCCCCGCCGGCGCCAAGCTCACAGAGATGATGAATAAAATCGGCAGCGAATATGAAGTCCTCTATGTTGCCGATGTGACAGGCGTCATTCAGGCGGACGGCATCGGGGGATCCTATAACGGCATCAACATCGGGGAGCGGGACTACTTCGTCGCCGCCAAGGCCGGTAAAGCCAACATCGGGACGGTAATCAAATCGAAAAAAACGGGAAACCCCGTTGCCGTCATCGCCGCCCCTATCTATAAGGACGGCAATTTTTCCGGGATCATCGCTGCCGCCATGAAGGTCGACACCTTGATCGAAAAAATCTCCTCCATTAAAATCGGCAAGACCGGGTATGCTTTTATGGTGGATAAAAAAGGCCTCGTCATCGCCCATCCCAAGAAAGAATTCGTTCTCGAACTGAATATGAATAACATCCAGGGCATGGAACATATCACCAAAAAAATGCTCGCTTTCGAGACGGGCTCCGATCATTATGCATTCAAGGGTGTGGGCAAGATCGCTGGCTTTGCCCCCGTGGAAATTTCCAGCTGGGCCGTCGGCGTCACCCAGGATGAGGCGGAATTTCTTGGGGCCGCCCACGCAATCCGCAATGTAATATTTATCTTTGCCGGCGTATTTCTCCTTCTCACCGTCTTCGGAGTCCTCTATTTTTCCCGTGGAATTACCCTCCCTATCGGTAAAGCGACAGCCGAACTGAGTGAAGCCTCTACACAGGTCGCCGCCGCCTCAAGCGAGGTAGCCGCCGCCAGCCAATCCCTGGCCGAAGGGGCCTCTGAACAGGCCTCAGCCCTCGAAGAGACCTCCTCTTCCCTGGAAGAGATGTCCTCCATGACCAAACAGAACGCGGGCAATGCCTCTCAGGCGGACAGTTTGATGAAACAGGCCAATTCCGTGGTCAAGAGGGCCAACGAGTCCATGGCCGAACTGACCCGTTCCATGGGGGACATCTCTGCAGCAAGCATGGAGACATCAAAGATCATTAAAACCATCGATGAGATCGCCTTTCAGACGAATCTCCTGGCCCTGAACGCCGCCGTGGAAGCGGCAAGGGCCGGGGAAGCAGGCGCCGGTTTCGCCGTCGTCGCCGAAGAAGTCAGAAATCTGGCCATGCGAGCGGCAGAAGCAGCAAAGAACACCTCCGTCCTAATCGAAAGCACGGTGATCAAGATCAAGGACGGCTCCAATCTCGTATCCAAAACGAATGAGGCCTTTCTTGAGGTCGCGGAGAGCGCCTCCAAGGTCGGCGAGTTGGTCGGCGAGATTTCCGCAGCCTCGAATGAACAGGCTCAGGGCATCGACCAGATAACCAAGGCGGTCGCTGAAATGGACAAGGTTACCCAGGAGACGGCAGCCCATGCGGAAGAATCGGCATCCGCGTCCGAAGAAATGAACGCCCAGGCGGAACAGATGAAGCATGTCACTGCCGAACTGACGAATATCATCGGGGGGAATGCGGAGCACCTGCATAGAGCCGCTTCCGGTGCTGCGGTCGCGAAGACGTCGGGATTCCGCAAGGTCCTCAGCCTTACCGGGTCGGTTGGGAAAAACAAATCTCCGAGTCATCACGGCGGCGCCATGAAAGGGCGGCAGGCAACGAAGCAAAGTTCCATTGACGATGGTAATTTCTCGGACTTCTGATATGCAATCGCTTAATGCCGAGATGAAAGACAGTGATTTTGACCGGATCAGCAAGCTTGTTTACGAGCAGTGCGGAATCAATCTGCACGATGGTAAAAAAGAACTCGTCAAGGCCCGGTTGGGAAAGCGTCTCCGGGAGGGCAATTTCAGATCCTTTGCCGAATATTACGGGCATGTAACGACCCGTGAAGGTCAGGAGGAGTTGATCACCATGATCGATTCCATCTCCACCAACCTGACCTATTTTTTCAGGGAAGAGAGCCACTTCCGAAAGTTGGAAAAGATTATCCCGAAATTGTCGGAAAACAAGAAACTCAATGTCTGGTGCGCCGGGTGCTCTACGGGGGAAGAACCATATTCCATTGCCATGACCATCAGGGAACAAGTCAACGTCAGCGCCGTCGAGGTAAAAATATTGGCAACGGACATCTCGACCAAGGTCCTGAA
Organism: Syntrophus sp. (in: bacteria); assembly: GCA_025355725.1. GTDB lineage: Bacteria > Desulfobacterota > Syntrophia > Syntrophales > UBA8958 > UBA8958. Next base: position 5,507 of record JANXZC010000007.1, on the reverse strand, counting down.
AACGGCTCAGGGCGCCGTTTATCCGATCGAAAGAACCGACAAGATCCCCCAACCCCTCTTAAGGAAATATTTCCAGTATGGCACCGGTCCTTCATCCGGGCTCTACCGGGTAAAAAAGGAACTCCGCGACCTGATAGAATTCCGACGCTTGAACCTCATTGAACCGTTCCCACAACAATTCCGGTTCGACGTCATCTTTTGCCGGAATGTCATGATCTATTTCGATAAGGCCACCCAAAGCGTCCTTGTCAATAAATATTACGAGCACCTGGAAAAAGGCGGTTATTTATTTGTCGGTCATTCAGAAAGCCTCACGGGATTGACCCATCCCTTCAAGTATTCTGAGCCGAGCATCTATAAAAAATGACGGAAGGATCAGTATCGAAACCATGACTTTTAATATTCTAATCGTTGATGATTCACTTTCCATGCGGGCGGTGATCAAAAAAATCATCGGCATCTCCGGCATACGCACCGATAAGTGCTATGAGGCTCAGAATGGACGTGAGGCCCTCGAAGTCCTGGCGGGAAACTGGGTAGATATTATTCTCTCGGACATCAATATGCCCGAAATGAATGGTATTGAGTTCTTGAAAGCCCTCCGTTCCGACCAGCTCTTTAAAGAAATTCCTGTTGTTTTTATCAGTACCGAGGCCAACTCCGAAAGGATCAAAGAGGCCACCCTCTTGGGAGCAAGAGGATTTCTAAAAAAACCCTTTGTTCCCGAAGAGCTGCGAAAACTCCTCTATGAAGTGCTCGGATTAAGCAACGAAGGCGAATACGGCGATAATGATCAAATTTCCGAGGAGATGGATTTTTAGGACACCATAGACAGGAGGACATAATTACTTGAAAAAAATCAAGGTATTGATAGTCGATGATTCGGCGATTGTCAGAAAAATCTTCGCTGAGGAGCTGTCACGCTATCCGGATATTGAAATCATTGGTACAGCCCCCGATCCTTTTGTGGCAAGAGATAAAATCGTCAATCTGCAACCCGATGTCATCACCCTGGACATCGAAATGCCAAGGATGGACGGATTAACATTCCTGAAGAAGCTCATGAAGTACTATCCCGTACCGACGATTGTTGTCAGCTCCCTGACCCCGAAAGGGGGGACAATGACCCTGGAGGCCCTCGACATCGGCGCGGTGGATGTCATCGCCAAGCCGGGCGGTTCTTACAGCGTCGGCGACATGAGTTCCCAGTTGGCCGATAAAATCAGAGCGGCGTCACGGGTAAACATGTCCGCCCCCACAGGAACGACGAGCGCGGAGAGGGTAAAATCGGAGCCAATGAAGGCCCTTACCCAGACATCCCACAAGGTCATCGCCATCGGGGCTTCGACGGGTGGAACGGAGGCGTTGAAAAATGTATTGATGAAATTGCCCCCTAATACCCCGGGCATCGTCATCGTTCAGCATATGCCTGCCAATTTTACCACCGCCTTTGCCGACAGATTGAATACCCTCTGCCAATTCCATGTCAAAGAGGCACAGGACAATGACACCGTGGTCCCCGGAACCTGCCTGATTGCGCCTGGTAATTTTCACATGCTCTTGAGAAGGAGCGGCGCCAGGTATTACGTGGAGGTAAAAACCGGCCCTATGGTCCATCATCAGCGACCGGCTGTAGATGTCCTTTTCAAATCAACAGCGAAGTACGCTGGGGCCAACGCCGTCGGCGTAATCCTGACGGGCATGGGGGCCGACGGTGCGGAAGGACTGAAGGAAATGAAGGACGCGGGAGCAAGCACCATTGCCCAGGATGAAAAATCTTGCGTGGTCTTCGGGATGCCGAAAGAGGCCATCAAGATGGGAGGGGTAGACAAGATTCTCCCCTTGGATAGTATAGCTAATGAAATCATAAGGATGATATAACTATGACAGACAATGCATTGATCGCCCTTGCCGATGAGATGGCCTCGGATTTTCTCTTTCTTAGCGGACGCGAGGTGGATATACCTGCCGCAGGTATGTTCCTTAATCAACTCGAAGGGGTAGTGAAAGCGGCCGAGGAATATCAGTTGGGGCCGATCAAGACGGTGTCCTCGGGAATGAGTTTCCTGCTGGAAAAAATGATCCTCGATGCCGTGAAGGATAAGGAAGCTGGTTTTGCCGTGATCGAAAAAGGGATTACCCTTATTCAGCAACTTGCCCAGGAGTACCAGCTCTCCGGCAAAATCGAGGGTAGTATCGATGCTTATCTGGAAACCCTGTCTAAGTTGATCGGTTTCGTACCGGAAGGGTCGCCGAAAAGCGAAGAAGCAGCTACGCCGGTGGAACCGGAGCAACAGGAACGGCCCGATGATACAGCTCCCGATGGTATAACCGAAGTTCAGGATATGTCGCTCCTGAAGGATTTTATCACGGAATCTCTCGAATATATTGATGAGATTGAGGTCAACATCCTGAATCTCGAGCAGGATCCCGAAAACAAAGAATATATCAATGCCATTTTCAGACCCTTTCATTCCATCAAGGGCGTAGCAGGTTTTCTGAATCTGGACGAGATCAGAACTCTGGCCCACAGCCTGGAGAATCTTCTCGACAAGGCCAGAAACGGCGAACTGGAAGTTTCGTCGGCGGTAATCGACGTTGTTCTCGAAGGAGCAGACACCCTGAAGGCCATGATCGTTCACTTGAAAAACGAGATGGAAGGGCGGCAACTCCCGCCGCCGTCCCTTGATATTACGGGTCTGAAGGAAAGAATCACACAGGTTGAGTCCGGTGTAGAACCGCCCCCGCAACGCAAGCGCGTCGGGGAGATTCTCGTAGATGATGGTGTCATTTCCCAAGCGGATCTAAATGAGGGTCTACAAGCGGCACAGGATATACCCCCAAAGAAAATCGGTGAAGCATTGATCAGCAAGGGTGTTGCCACGCCCAAACAGGTCTCTACCGCCCTGCGCAAACAAACGGAACAGGCAACGGACGCCACGATGATCCGCGTCGATATGCGCAAGCTGGATGATATGATCGACATGGTCGGCGAACTGGTTATCACCCAGACGATCATTCAGCAGGATGTTAAGGATCATATCAGTTCAGATCGCAATCTCCATCGTGATATTTCTCAGCTTTCCCGGATCAGCTCTTCACTCCAGCGGGCCTCGACGGGTCTGCGCATGATCCCCATCAAGCAGACTTTCCAGCGCATGTCGCGCCTTGTTCGCGATCTTGCCAAGGGGGCCGGCAAATCCGTCGTCATCGAACCGGTGGGTGAAGATACGGAAATTGACCGTAACATGGTCGATGAGATTTACAATCCCCTCGTTCATCTCGTAAGAAACGCCGTTGATCACGGCATCGATACGCCGGAGGAAAGAATCCGTAGCGGCAAGCCTGATAAAGGCCTGATTGAACTGAAGGCCTATCATCGCGGCGGCAATATCGTCATCGAGATCAGCGACGACGGGAGAGGCCTTAATAAAGATAAAATTTTACAGAAGGCCATCAAGAACGGTGTGGTCAATGAGAACGACAATCTCACGGATTATGAAATCTACCGCCTGATCCTGTTGCCGGGGCTATCCACAGCGGAACAGGTCACGGATATCTCCGGTCGCGGTGTGGGGATGGATGTAGTCAAGCAGGCCGTGGAAAAACTGCGGGGGAAGATTGACATTACCTCCGTCCCCGGCAAGGGAACAACTTTTATTACCAGCTTTCCGTTGACGATGGCCATCATCGACGGGATGATCGTTCGAGTCGGCAAGGAGCGTTATATCCTGCCGACAACGGCGATTCGTCAGGCCCTGCGCCCGACCAGGAAGGACTACACCCATATCATCGGGAAGGGCGAAATGATCACCGTCATGGGACGACTCCTGCCGCTCATAAGACTGGCCGATTTGTTTGGTATTGCCGCAAACAACCACGAACCGTGGGATGCTATTACCGTCGTTGTGGAAGGGGAAGGTCGCGCCAAGTGTATCATGGTCGATGAGATCCTGGGGAAAGCAGAGGTAGTCATCAAAAGCCTTGGGGATGGTTTGAAAAACACTAAGGGAATATCCGGCGGGGCCATCCTCGGTGACGGCCAGATCGGTCTGATTATCGATCCGGAAGGGTTGTTTGAGCTGAGTGAAAACTTGTAACAGCGCAGTATATAGCTCTGTATAAGGACTGATAACTACACATATATGGCTCATTAGAGTCAATTTAAGGAGGAAAAGGGCATGGCAGAGGACGTAATTAAGGCAATGGATCAGGCAGTGAAGGCCATTTCCAATCGGGAGGGAAAGTATCTCACCTTTACCCTGGCGGAAGAGGAATACGGCATCGGCATTCTGAAAGTAAAAGAAATTATCGGCATGATGGCTATTACCACGGTGCCCCAAACGCCGGGATATGTAAAGGGCGTCATCAACCTCCGGGGCAAGGTTATTCCCGTTATCGATCTACGGCTGAAATTCGGCATGGAAGCAATGGATTATACGGAAAGGACCTGTATCATTGTGGTGGAAATAACGGGACCAAACGCAAAAATTCCCATGGGCATCGTCGTTGATTCCGTGTCGGAAGTCCTCAATATCAAGGCCGGCGACATTGAAGACACGCCGACCTTCGGCAGTAAAATGGACACTGCCTACATCCTCGGCATGGCCAAAACGGGAGGAGGCGTCAAGATTCTTCTCGATATCGACAAAGTCCTTAATTCGGAAGAGATGAGTCTTCTTGATCGTATGGCATGATCTATATTTTATATTATATAAGGAGAGGGGGGATTAACATAAGCGGCGGGGATGATTCAGATTCAGACAACCATTTATCTAAACATAAATTTTAAGAAGGGGGAAAGAAGAATGAAGAAAATTTTGATGGCGGTTATAATTTGTCTGCTGACAACAGGTTTTGTTTACGCTCAGGAAAAGGGAACGGCCAAGGAGGCCCAAGATCTCGTGGCGAAAGCCATTGCCTATTACAAGGCCAACGGCAAGGACAAGGCCTTCGCGGCCATTAACGACCCCAAAGGCCAGTTCGCCAAGAGGGACCTTTATGTCTTTGTTTTTGATTTCAATACGGTCTGCCTGGCTCACGGGGCCAACAAGGCGCTTATCGGCAAGAACCTGACAGAACTCAAGGACAGTAATGGAAAGCAGTTCATGAATCAGATGACCCAAGATGCTAAAACCAAGGGCAAAGGCTGGGTAGATTACAACTGGACAAACCCGGTAAGCAAGAAGATTGAAGCCAAGTCATCCTACTACCAGAAGGAAGGGGATTTTTACTTCGGCAGCGGGATCTATAAATAACCGTTTAATGCTATGGGGACCGGACAGATCGGCGGTCTGTCCGGTCTCCATCTAACAAGAGGGGACAGTATAATGAGAAGAATTATCAACAACTTGAGAATGGCTAACAAGTTAATCCTGGCGCCCATGACTGCCGTTTTCTTTTTATTGGTGGTGGCCTATGTATCATACTATGGACTTAGCGGGCAGAAGACGGCCCTGGAGGATATCTTCAATAACCGTTTCAAGGCTTATCAGAGCAGTGCTGAG
>JANXZC010000174.1 GCA_025355725.1 Syntrophus sp. (in: bacteria) | reverse complement strand
TCCACGCACAGACTGCAAACAGGGACGCCTGCCAGTCGTCTTCAGTAAAACCGGCCTCCTGACAGCACTGCCCGGCCTGCTGAATAAGATCATCAAAGCGCCGGCGGGTTTCCTCGTAAGGGGGTGGATTGTTCATCCGTCCCTGACAGATGTAAGTGGTATAGGCCATCAGTCCCATGACGCAGTCGCTCAGTTGCATTGTTTTACCCGCCAGTTACCCATAAAGGTCATTATTTCCAGCTTATGTGGCTGCCTCACTTTTTGATTACGATGATTTCCGCCAGTGTATCTTCCGGAGCATGGCTCCAATAAAGGCAAATGTTCTGTTGCTTCTGTATTTCCGACCACTCCGTACTGCTGCGTTCAAGCCTGAAATAGGTGGAATCGGGACGGCGCGGCAACCCCGGAGGAAGGATGGTAACCTGATCCAGGGGCATTCCCGGCAGGGCCCGCTTGATGAGGACGGGGAGACGTTCGGCGCTGCTGATTTTGACCATATGCTGGATGGTTTGCTCCCATTCCTCGTTATTTACACTGCTTCTCAGCATGAGATAGAAAAGATTGCGATTGTCGAAGGTTTCTACCGGGATTAAGGCCCGGAAGTAGTCCCCCTCGCGGATCAGATGAATGACATTTTCGGCGCCGATCATAATGCCGTTGAGGAGTTCGTCGATGAGGGTCTTTACTTCCTGAAAACAGGAACCGAGCTGATCGTGCCGGTAGGGTGGCAGGAGTTCCGTCCCGTCTTTCAAGCGGCCCAGGGCGTCGATGCGGTCGGTAAACGCGCTCAATTCCCCGACGAGGGAGCGGAGGATGCCATAGACCGTCCACGGGTGGATATGAGGGCTTCCCGCGGTATGGTGGTGCAGCAGGGGTACATAACGGATCAAGGCCCGCAGGGCGAGGAGGAAGACCATATAGTTTGATTCATCGGAATCCTGGGCAGCCTGTGCGGTCTGGTTGAGCTTGGGATGCTTATATTCCTCCAGGACGCTGCAGCGTAGCGTCACTTCCTCCCGAATGCCCTTGACCTGCCCCGCGAGGATATCCGAGGAGGCGATACTGAGAACGGGGGGGATATATGTCGGCGAGAGAATGATTTCATTGCCGTTGAATTCCAGTTGGGCCAGGGGGAGCAACTCATAATCTCCGGCGCCTTCGACTTCATTTTCCCAGAAAATTCGCAGGACATGGCTCAGGAATTTGATCTGGGCACTGGGGCCGCTCTGATGAAGATCTTTGGCTTCCTCCGGGTCAGCGGGGGAGGCAAAGCGGGTGGCTGCGCCAGACAAATCATCTGGATTTTTCAAGACAGTCACGTTTCCCCCCCGGGGATTCCATTTGCGCAAACCTAGGTAGATATTAAAAGGTTTATCCATTTCTGTCCAGGTTCCCTTGAAGGAACGAGGCTGCACATCGCCCGTGCCGGGGAAAACTATCCAGGTTCCGTCCCGAAAGAGAATCTGCATTTCCAGAATCTCAAACATCTGATTCTTCAGAGATTCTTCCTGGATGCGCAGCCGACCCAATCCCCAGAAATAAGGCTGTAGATAATTCTGAAGGGGATAGAGGCGGTACTGATCGTGGAGATCTTGCCACTGGAAATGCTGAGGCTGGAGGAAAAGCCCCTGGTACCAGAAAATCGGCCTTATCGGATCTGTCATTTTACGATAACCTCATGAATGGAGTTGGGTCCCAAAAATATATTTATGGAGACTGGCTCAATCCAGGACACGTTGGACCGGAAACCATATACGCCTCGCTTATCCGTGGTTGCGGGAACGTCAAAGGTCCGGTTGACCTGTCCTGGTTGCAGGTTGTAATATCCCGCGACCACGGCGATGGTCTGGGTATTTTCATAACGGTCAAGGGTTAGGGTCTTTTCTTCCCCCGGTTCAATAAAGGCCTGATCAACACCGGTGACGCTGTTATCAAATTTTTCCGCCTGGAGAAGCTTGCTCAAACCGTCCGCCGTCTTTATCTGCTGATTGTATGCGTTGAGGCCGTTGAACTGATAGATGACAAGTAAAATCGTGTGGCCCTTGCTTTCATAGTAGTTTAAATTAGCCGCCGCCTTGTAGTGGATCTGGATGTCCTTTGGCCCGAACACACGATTCGGGATGGTGCCTTCGGTAACAGGACTGGGTCCTGGCTCCAGTGAAGCCATTGGGGCCTGGCTTGACGATGCCTGTGAGGACGTCTGCGTTGCCGGCTTTGAAGAGCAGGAACATAGACATATCAGCATGATGATTAATAAGGCGCCCCGATAAGTCATAAAAGAAGCTGTTCAGTTTTGTAAAGTCTCTTTTTCCCCATAGCCTGTTACTTTAATGAGATTAACGTGCTCTGTCAATTGATATGTTTCCGGAAATGAAAATATTTCCCTTCAAAAAATCAAGTTTCCGGGAGCAGCAACCCTGCCATCCAGTCCAGGTATTCCCGGCTTCCTGTCCTGATGGGGAGGGCGATAATCTCCGGTGTTTCGTATGAATGGACCGACTTGATGGATCTTTCAACCTTTCCGAAAAGATCGGCCCTGGTCTTGATAAGGCATTGCCATTCCTCGCCCGTTTCTATCCGCCCTTTCCATGAATACGTGCTGGTTATGGGGCCGACGATCTGGACGCAGGCGGCCAGGCCTCCCTCGACAAGTACCCTGGCGATTATTTCGGCCTCTGCCTTTTTTTCAGTGGTCGTGGTGATCTGGAGATACTCTGCCATGCATGCTCCCTTTGGTAAGTTCATACATCATAATGGCCGCGGCCTGGGGAAGGCTCAGTGATTCGGCACGCCCTGCCCCTGGTACATGCCATTTTTCGTCGATTGTTTCAAGGAACGCGTTGGGGACGCCGTGGGATTCACTGCCCAGAAGCAGGGCGGTTCTCTCCTTCTGCCGGTGCGGAGCAACGCCGTGACGCACATCGCTTCCGATCAGTACATGGGTTGTCCGGACGACAGGAAGAATTTCATGGAAATTGAGGTTATCAAAAATCTCCAGATGAAAAAGGCTGCCCATGGAGGTCCGCACTACCTTGGGGTGGGTCCAGTCCGCCGCGCCTGCGCTCAAGAACACCATGGCAAAACCGAACCAGTGGGCCGTCCTCATGATCGCTCCCAGGTTGTTGGGGTTGTTGATGCCATCGATAAGCAGGATATGTCCGGGCGATGCCTGGAGCCGCTCCTGCCAATTTCCGGGCGCCGGTATTTTTACGACAGCCATCACTCCTTCCGGTGCCTGATCCTGGCTGAGTTTCCCCCACTCCTTTTCTGAGAGGATATAACTTTTGACCGCTTTAGATTCAGTCGTTCCGGCCCCCGGTGTCGCTTTGCCGTTGTCCGGATGAACGGAGGGGGGGGCAAAAAATAGCGAATAAATATCCTCTCTCCCGGCCATTCCGAGGAGGGCTTCAATTTGCCAACGGCTTTTCTGTAAATCGTCGATGACCTTGCGTCCCTCGGCCAGAAAAAGCCCCTTCCGTCGTCGGTATTTGCTCATAGACAGTTTCTGCCAGTTGGCAAGCTCCGATTTTGATGGTTTGGCGGGGAGCGTTTGAATAGATCTCATTATTTCCTGCCCTATTCCTTGATCATCACGAGCATCATCTTAAAGGCCTTGATTGCCTGGAGGGCGTGAGGTTCATGGGCGGGCATGATAATGAACTCCCCTGCCTGGAGCCGATATGCTTTCTTGGAGATCTTGATTTCCGCCTCCCCGTCCAGGATGTAAACCAGGGCGTCAAAGGGGGCCGTATGTTCGCTCAGCCCCTGGCCGGTATCGAAGGCAAAGACGGTAACCGTGCCGGTGGTTTTCTTGATGATCTCCCTGCTGACAATGGACCCAGGCTGATAGGTCGCGATGCTGCTGAGGATAAGGGCTTTGGATTTCAGAGCGTCTGTTTTTGCTGTTATTTCGTCGGCCATGATTCCCTCCTTAGACGAACGATTATTTACTCAGAAACTGTTTTTATGGATTATCCTTCCCGTCCTCCGGGTTGACAGCCATTTCCATCTCATGGGGGCGGAGGATGGAGGCAATTATAGCGATTGCCAGGGTACCGGCGATGAACCCCAGGGACCAGCCGATGGGGATATGAAAGAAACCCTGAAGGAGCATCTTGATGCCGACAAACATCAGGATGACCACCAGTGCGTGACGAATGTAGTGGAATATGCTCATTAAACCGGCCAGGGCAAAGAAGAGCGAGCGAAGTCCCATGAGGGCAAAGACATTGGAGGTGTAAACGATAAATGGATCCGTAGTCACGGCCAGGATGGCGGGGATGGAATCGAGGGCAAACATCAGGTCCGTCGGGCCAATGACCAGGATCACGGCAAGCAGTGGCGTGGCGTGGCGGACGCCGTCAATATGAAGAAAGAATTTGCCGTCACCATAATCGGTGGTCACGGGCATCATCTTATGGAGGAGGCGGAGGATGGGATTCTTCTCCGGGTGGATCTCCTCGTCGTGCCCCTTGGCCATTTTGATGGCCGTATAGATGAGGAAGGCGCCGAAGACATAAATCAGCCAACTAAACTTGGTGACGAGGACGACGCCGACGGCGATAAAGATACCCCGCATCACCAGAGCCCCCATGATTCCCCAGAAAAGGGCCGTATGCTGATGTGCCGGGGGTACGGAAAAATAGGTAAATATCATCAGAAAAACAAAGAGATTATCGACACTCAGGGAATATTCGAGGAGATAACCGGCCAGAAACTCGAGGGCCTTGGTCTGGCCTTTGAAGAAGTAGATGCCGACGCCGAAGGCCAGGGCTAAACTTACCCAGAAGCCCGTCCATTTCAGGGAATCCTTGATGTCAATCTCTTTGCCCTTCTTGTGGCCGACGACCAGATCCAGGGTTACCATTGCGATGAAGAGAACAGCGAAGGCGATCCATCCGAGAACATCTGCAGACATTCAATTTTCTCCTTACAGTTTTCCAAATAATATCTGGGCGGCGAAACGGAAAATCTTTACTATTGACGAGGCGGTCATACTATTTTTTCTCTTTCCTGTAAAGAAAGACCCCGGCGCCGCAGGCGATCATGATGAAGCACAGGATTTGACCCATTGTCAGGAGGCCGAAGAAATATCCCAACTGTACATCCGGTTGCCGGTAAAATTCAATGAAGAACCGGACCAGACCATAGCCGATAAAATACAGAGCAAGGAGAAATCCGTCGAAGGGACTTTTCTTTCTTACGGCCCACAAAATGATAAACAGGACAATCCCTTCCAGGAAGGCTTCATAGAGCTGAGAAGGGTGGCGGAGCAGCCGTTCCGGATCATGAGGGAATATCATGCCCCAGGGAACCGTGGTTGCTCGTCCGTAGAGCTCTCCGTTGATGAAATTGCCGATGCGGCCGAAGGTGTAGCCCAGGGGAATGGCGGGGCAGAAGAGATCCGCCATGCGCCAGAAACTTATCCGATGGCCTCTGCAGAAAATGGCGGCGGCGGTTATGGCGCCGATCGCCCCGCCGTGAAAAGACATGCCGCTGATGCCCACAAAACGGATGCCGTTGGAAAAATCGAAAGGCAGCAGGATCTCCCAGGGGCGGTGGAAATAGTAATCGAAGTTGTAAAACAAGACATATCCCAGCCTGCCTCCCAGAATCAGTCCGATAATCAGCCAGATCATCAGGTCCTGGATAGTTTCCGCCGTATAGCCATATTTTTCATCCTTGATCCGGTGCATGACGAGGAAATAGGTCAGGGCGAAGGCGACCAGGTACATGAGGCTGTAGTAGCGGACCTGAAAGGCGCCAAATTCGAGGATATTCGGGTTTATCTGCCCGGGAAGGTATCGCCAGGCAGCGATCAGGGCATCCATCTCAGTATGCCTCTCCCTTGATCTCCTCGACGTACAACTGGGCGGTGTAGGCGGCTGTTGCCCCATCGCCGCAAGCTGTAATGACCTGGCGGAGGGACTTGTGGATGCAGTCTCCGCAGGCGAAGATCCCCGGGGTCGAGGTTCTCATGTCCCGATCGACGATGATGGCGCCGTCCTTCTCAAGGGCAACCAGGTCTTTGACAAGGGTCGTCTGGGGAATCAAACCTACGAAGATGAAAACGCCGGCAGCGGGAATCTCCCGGGTTGCGCCGGTGACTACGTTCTTTATTCTTATCCAATCCACTCCCTTGGCGCCGCCGATTTCTTCTACCACGGCGTCCCAGGCCATCTCGATTTTTGGGTTGGCAAAGGCCCGCTCCTGGAGGATACCGGTGGCCCGCAAGCGGTTGCGCCGGTGGACAATGGTTACCTTGGTCGCAAAATTGGTCAGAAAAATGGCTTCCTGTACCGCTGTATTGCCGCCGCCGACGACCGCCACTTCCCTTTTCCGGTAAAAGGGGCCGTCACAGGTAGCACAATAAGAGACGCCCCGTCCGACAAACGCCTTCTCTCCGGGGACGCCAAGGTGTCGCCAGTAGGCGCCGGTGGCCATGACCAGGGAAAGAGTTTCCCATGTCCGGCTGTCCGTAAAGACTCTCCAGGCCTTCTTTTCTCCATGGTTAATAGTCTCCAGGGTCTGGACGTCGGCGGTGATGCATTCCAGGCCAAAAGAGACTGCCTGTTTCCGGAAGCTTTCCACAAGCTCAAAACCATTGATACCCGCAGGGATGCCGGGATAGTTTTCGATGAGATCAGTAACGGTGATTTGACTTACCGTCGATGACCCGGAGATGAGCAGGGCCTTCAGGCCCGCGCGGGCGGCATAAAGGCCGGCGGTATAGCCCGCCGGGCCCCCTCCGATAATCACAATATCATAAAGGTCTGATTCCGTTGATGGATTCATGGGTTCAGGAATTCCTCCTTGGTGTATTATAGATCAATATTCCTTAGAATTCAGTTACATCGGTGCCTTATAGAATAAATCGGGGGCTGTGTCAAAAAAATATAATAGAATTCATGTCGAGACCAGGTCCCGAGGGAATATGTCTCATTCCCTTACCCCTCGCGATAGCAGGAGAGGTAATAGAAAGAGGAATGTTTATGAGTGCGCAAAAAAAGAATGAAATTCAATTGAATTCAGCTTGAAAAGATGAAATATTTCATTTATAAGTGGTAATATTATGACTGGTGGGGGTATTGCCAGGAATAAAAAAATGACAGGAGGAACACAGGCATGGCAAAGGCAAAAAAAGGTGATCTGTTAAGCTGTGAATTATGTGGTCTGGTTGTGGTTGTCGATGATGTGGTAGGGATAAGCATGGCAGAATTGATCTGCTGTAAGGAACGTATGGCAAAAGGCAAGGCCGCTGCTGAAAAGGCGAAAAAGAAAGCCGCCCTCAAAGCCCCCAAGGCGGCAGCGGTGAAAAAGGACGTGAAGACAGTTGTCAAGATTGCGCCGGTGAAAGCCAAGGCCGTAGCAAAAAAAGCGGTGATTGCCAAAGCGCCAGTCAAGAAGGCTGCCGCGAAGGTCCAGAAGACCGCTGCCCCAGCCAAGGTTGCAGTAAAGAAGCCGGCGGTGCCGAAGAAGAAGGAATCGAAGGCTAAAAAATAATCTGGGAGAATTTCCTGTCTCGGACACGGGCCGGTACCGGTAAGGCGCCGGCCCGTGTCTTTAATCATAAGTCATCTATCCTATTTTACTGTCAGACCCGCGATACGATAATTGAACTCGTAGCTGAGGGCGCCGCTCCAGTCACTGTCAAAGACGCCCTTGTAGCGTGTTCCGTACACCGGGCCGACCGGTTTCCCATAGGTGTAAAACCAGTTGACGATGGGACTGCCAGTAAAGCCCAGGGCGATCCAGTAAGAACCGGGCATGAGGTCGAGCTTTTCTTTGGCAAAGTCGAAATCTACCCAGCGGTACCCCGGCTTCATGGAGATTTGTTCGACGCCAATCATCCCGCTGGTGGCCATGAGGGCTCCCGGTTTCCCGTTATCGTCCTTGAAGAGGTCAAGCCAGAGCATACCGTCGCCGCCGAAATTGTGAAGTGCGAGACCGACCTTGGCGAGTTTCACCGGTTTTTTCAGGACAAAGACCTGGGCATACTGGGTTCGCTGGGTGGTTACGTACTCCGCCGTCTCCACAAGAAAATTGTTCTGCATCTCGAACTGGCCGGCCCCGGCGGCCTTCACCGATCTGGGAAAAGCAAAATCGACGTCTTCTGGATAGTCGAGATTTCCGTAGAGGAAGGGAACGGTGTAGCGCAGCTTGCCAGGATCTTTTGGCGGAGGTGGAGGTGGAGGCGGAGGTATGATGGCGATCTGCTGAAACTGGGCCTTGACCTGCGGTGTCAGGAGCAGGTTTTTCGGCCCGTAGGATTCCCGATCCCCTTTGATCTTGACCTGATCGGAGGCAAAACTGGCGTTGATGACTTCCTGAAGGGCGGGTCTTTTAGCTTCCTGCAGCTGTGACCAGCGCATCAGACCGTCGTTTTTTGTTTCGTTATTGTCCGCGCCTACTTCAAGGCGTATGAAGCGATTGGAAACGAACAGGACGGAGTTCTGGGGATCGAAGGGGACCCAGCCAAGATCGGGGAACCAGACCTCAATCCAGGAGTGGCGACCCTGGCCCATCTTGAACGTCAGGACCCCTTTCTGCCAGGCGATATTGTAGGGTTCGTTCAGGGTCACCCCGACAACAATACGGGCCGGAATTCCCACGGAGCGCAGGAGGGCGGCGCTGAGATGGGAATAATTCTGGCAGTTCCCCTTCCCCGATTCCAGTGAATAAACGGCGTCATAGCGGACCGGGGGGGTCACGTAGCGGACGTTATCCACCACCCAGGAGACAATCCGCTGCACCGCATCGTATTCTGTCTTTACCCCTCTGGTCAGCTCGGTGGCAAGCTTCTTAATCCTGGACTCGTTTGCCTGGACCTGTTCGGTACTCTTCAGATAATCGGCAAATTCCGCGCCGGGGTCCTTCACCGGGAAGGGGGCGCCGGTGGAAAGGGTCGTGAGATGGGTTCTGCTCTTGGCCTGGCAGGAGAGGCGGACATCCACGGTGTTTGGAACCCTTGACCAGGTCGCTGTGATCACCATGTTGCCGTGTTTATCCTTCTTTTCCTCACGGTCCTGGGGCTCGGGATTGAAGATTACTTTGAAATCCTTGATATCCTGGCTGTAAGTCGGGGATGTGAAGCTCTGGGGAACGACGAAGCTCAGGATGATTTTCTTGACCCCCGGATTAGCTGTGACCTGTTCCTGGAGTTCGTAACGGATTGCCGAGTCCATGTCTCCCTTCAAGGTGTAATTTTCACCGGAAACGGGACAGGTCCACAGGATGATCAACACCAGGATTGCGGGAGGGATATATTTTTTCATCATGCTTCTCCTTGCTATGGGGTCAGGCTTACTTATTGACATTTGG
>JANXZC010000166.1 GCA_025355725.1 Syntrophus sp. (in: bacteria) | reverse complement strand
AAAAAACGACGGAGGGGAAAATATCGCCTCCAAAAGCGTCAAAGAAGAAATAAAGAAAGTGATTAGTGAGGAAGATCATAAAAAACCCCTCAGCGACAGTGAAATAGTCGAACTCCTGGCGTTGTCGGGTATCAATATTGCCCGGCGCACTGTGGCTAAGTACAGGGAAATGATGCATATTTTGCCATCATCACGAAGGAAAAAATACTTTTGAATGTAAAAAGTTATTGACTTTTTACTGTGACGTCAATATAGCACAAAACCTTTTACGGGTAAAAATCCATTGGGAGGAAAACTATGAAGATCTCTGTGACCTTCAGAAATACCGAGGGCGAAGATTGGTTCAAAAATTATGCTGAAGAGAAACTTGGTAAACTGAAAAAGTACATCGACCATCCGGTTGAAGTGAGGGTAGTTCTGTCCGTTGAAAAATTCCGGAATGTCGCCGAGATCAATCTTATGGACAACGGTATGAATGTTAATGCCAGGGAAGAGGCAAAGGAGATGGCTCTGGCCATTGATGAGGCGGTTGAAAAAATCGAACGTCAATTGAAGAAGCACCGCGAGAAGATGCGCGCTCACAAGGGAGCCGGGGCCAAAACAGGAGACGACCAGTTTGATAAAACTTCCGAGGCGGATGTAGAGGATTCAACCGGGACAAGGATTGTAGAAACCCGGAAGATAATTTTAAAACCGATGTCCCATGACGATGCGATCATGGAGTTGGAGGCGTCCAGGAACCTCTTCATCATATTTCGTGATGCCGCAACGGAGAATGTTGCCGTCATTTATCGACGTGATGACGGTAACTACGTCCTTGTTGAAACCAAAAGTTAAGCTTCAGGTAAAGTTAAATGAAAATTGCCGAGGTTTTGAAAAAGGATTTTATTCTTGAACAATTGGAATCCGAGACCAAACCGGATGTCCTTCATGAATTGGCCGACATCATTTTAGGTGAACGAGCTGACTATAACCCCAAGGGAACCGTTGATATCCTTCTTGAGAGGGAAAAATTGGGAAGCACTGGTATCGGCGATGGCATCGCCATTCCCCATGGTAAACTGAATATTATAGATGCCTTGGCTGTTTCTTTCGGACGAAGCAGGGAAGGAATCGATTTCAACGCCATGGATGGAAAACCGGTGCACCTTTTCTTCCTCCTCCTGGCGCCGGAGAATGCCGCAGGTCAGCATTTGAAAATGCTTGCCAAACTCTCGAGGATGCTCAAAGATTCGACATTTCGCAAGAACCTTCTTGAAGCGACATCAAAGGAAGATTTGTACCGCATCATCGTCGATAAGGATGACACATGTTGACGACAACTCCTGACCCCTGAGTAATTACGGCATTGCTTCTTGACATGTTTGATAGACTCACAAAAAGTATTGCACTCCATTATCCCGGCCCCGTATCGTTGTACGAGGTAAACTCCCGCCGGGAACCATGAACAAAAATATTGGATTATGATCATTTAACTTCCTTTTCCGGTTTTTACCGAGATGACATATTCGCTGGAAATTCAAAGCTTTCCCTTGATAGCATGAAAAGAAAGAAAATTGAAACAAGGGCCACCGTTCATGCTTGTCTTGTCCAGTGGGAAGGAACTGGTGTCCTCCTGGCAGGGGACAGCGGCGTCGGTAAAACGACCTGCGCCCTTGAAATATCAAAAAGGGGAGGAACCTGGATTGCTGACGATGTTGTTGTTCTGGACTGCCTGCCGGATCATGCCATTTCCGGACGGGCTCATGAAAGAATCCGCAACCTGGCACATTTGCGAGGAGAAGGCATTATCGATGTCCGGTCTTTACAACCCATCCGCATTGCCGGTGAGACCAGAGTGGACATTGTTATTGAGCTAACAAAAAAACTTGAAAAAGTTCAGGAAAAAGGATTAACAACAGACCGCTTGCGGGAGACCATGGAGGTTGAGATACCATGCGCCCATGTTGCGGTTCTCGCGGATGCTGCCAGGACGGTTGATGCTATCCTGGATAGCGTCCGGTTGTCCATGGAAGGTGAAATGAGGGCATAAGATCATGCAAATTGTTGTCATTACTGGATTATCAGGTTCGGGAAAGAGCACGGCATTGCGGGCACTAGAGGATATCGGTTTTTTTTGCGTGGACAATTTACCAATTGTGCTGTTGACGAAATTTCTGGAAATTCAGTCTGAAGCTGCGAAGAAAATCTCCAAAGTTGCCATGGTCATGGATATGAGGGAACAGGGTTTCCTGGAAAAATATCCCCGCATTTTCAAGCGACTAAAAGACAAGGGCTATACTATCGAGATACTGTTTCTTGATTCCTTTGATGATGCCTTGTTGCACCGCTTCAGTGAAACCAGAAGAACCCATCCCCTGGCGATGAAGGGATCGGTTATGGAAGGGATCAGCATTGAAAGGACAAAACTATCTCCCTTGAAGCTGATGGCAGACAAGGTCATGGACACAACTTCATATAATGTGCATCAACTGAAGGACGCTATACAGAGGATGTTCCTATCTTCAACAATAGAAAAGAGACTCATGATCTATGTGACATCTTTTGGATACCGCTATGGGTTACCTGTCGATGCAGATATTGTTCTCGATGTTCGTTTCCTGGCAAATCCTTACTTTGTAGAATCCTTGAAGAATCACGACGGACACCATCCCGGGGTGAGAAAGTATGTGCTGGCGTCGGAAGAGGGCGAAAAATTTATCGAAAAGCTTTTTGCCCTGATGTCTTTTCTTCTTCCCCTCTATGAAAAGGAGGGGAAGGTGCGGCTCAATATCGCCCTTGGTTGTACGGGAGGCAGGCATCGGTCTGTGGCGATGGCAAATGAACTCGCTGCCTATCTTTCCGATAAGGATTACAGTGTCCAGGTTAATCACCGGGACATCGGAAAGAGTTAAAAGGAGACCTCCATCTTCTTAGTTACGTTATCCTGTATCCAGTGGGGGTCCCACCACTCGGTCGGATTGACGAACTGTCCCCCGACAAGTATTGAAAAATGAAGATGATCTCCCCCAGCCAAACCGGTTAGGCCGCTTTTTCCCAGAACCCCTCCCTTTTTGACAGCCTGTCCGTTTTTCACATCAATATTGGATAGATGGGCATAAAGGCTGAACAATCCAAAGCCGTGATCGATCATGACCATATTGCCGTATATGCCGAGGTAGCCGGCGTATACCACTACACCGCTGTTGGAGGCTTCAATGGGGGCGTTTGCCGTAGAGGCGAGATCAACGCCCAAGTGAGTGCTTTCTCCAATGTTTTTCCCGGCGTGGACATAAGTACGGTGGTCGCCGAACTGGGCCATGGGAGCGGCGTCTTTCATTCGGAGAAAGGTTCCTTCCCAGAGTTGCCGAGGTTCAGATTTCTGGCAGATTGTTTGGATTGTCCGAAAATTCTCCTCCCGCAGTATGCCGTTGACATAGATAAAGACATCAATAAGCGGTTTTCCAGCAAGCGCGGGGTGTTGGGCCACAAATTCCGGCATTTTTTGCTGCAAAAAGGAATCAGATATGGGCATTTTGTCGTTCCGGAATTTCTTCTTGAGGAGGAGATGGGGAACCGACTGGACTGTTTCGTTCCCCCCTTGATCCTGGGCGTAAACCTTTATTTGCCCTTTCTGGGAGGCCGCCTGGGCCGGGAGGGCAAAGTAGACTAATTGACAGGGCTTGTTATTGATCATCACCGGATAGGACGGAAAGATCCGGTCATCGACACGGGCTCCGGATGTGGGCACGGGTTTGGATGTTCTAAAAAGAAGCATACAGGTCCCGCCCGGATTGATATGACTCACCGGTGTGAGGAGAAATATCTGGGGAGGAACTACATCGACGTTCACCGTTCTGGTTATGGATGCCGAATTTTTCCAGACGGCTTGATCTTCAGCAGTGATGGTAAGAACCGCCGGGCCGTCATGCAGCTTCAGAGCGACCGGGTCAACAGGGATCGAAACGGCGTTGCGATTGGTTTTCTTCCCCTTGTACTGCAAGGTGGAGAGGATACGCGGCTGATTGTCCTGAGAAATGGTGATAGTAGAACTCTTCAGACCGCTGCCGCTGTCTGAGAAGGTGACCTCCAGAACCGTGCGTTGTCCGATACTGCGAATATCCTGCATCATCTGAATCTGCGGCTTTCCAAATTCCCCGATCGTGGCGAAGAACCACCATGATAAAAGGCAGACAAGTATGGCAAGTACAGAAATAAAGTAAATCTTATATGTCTTCATGGCAACCTCGTTTATGGCCTCGTTAAATGGCCCCGTTAGTAGATTGAATCACAGGGGCACGGCATGCCGTGCCCCTGCGCGATAATTTGACGAGTCTATAGTGAGTTTTTCCTCCTTTTGCAAGCGATACCTGAGCTGTCAAAGGATGCATTCATTACCTTGATCTTGGTGTGCAGAATTGCTATAGTCAAACCGAAGAGTATGTCAAAGACCATTGATAAGGAAATATCTAAAAATGAACGAAGGAAAACGCGTTGTCCTTGGTGTAACCGGTGGTATTGCGGCTTATAAGGCAGCCGAACTGATAAGGGCGCTGGTAAAGAAAGATGTGTCCGTCAAGGTGGTCATGACGGGGCATGCCAAGGAATTTGTCACCCCGCTGACCTTTCAGGTCCTCTCGGGGAGCCCCGTATTCAGCGATATGTTCTCCCAGGAGCACTACGACATGAATCATATCTCCCTAGCGGAGTATGGGGATGTGGTGGTCGTCGCACCGGCTACGGCCAATATCATCGGCAAGATGGCAGCGGGGATTGCCGATGACCTCCTATCCACGGTGCTCATGGCTACTAAAGCGCCCATCATCGTCTGCCCGGCCATGAACGATAACATGTACACCCATGGGGTTGTTCAGGAAAATGTCGCCAGATTAAAAAAGCACGGTGTCCAGTTCGTGGCGCCGGGACATGGTGAATTGGCTTGCAAAACGGAAGGCGTGGGACGATTGGCAGATATTTCCGATATTGTGGAGGCCATCGAGTCGGCATGGACGGATAAGGACCTGCGGAGTGAACGTATCCTGATTACCGCTGGCCCCACCCGGGAGCCCTTCGATCCCGTTCGCTTCATTACCAATTATTCATCGGGAAAAATGGGATACGCCCTGGCGACAATGGCCGCCAGGAGAGGAGCGGAGGTTATTCTCGTCAGTGGACCGTCTTCTCTGGCGGTTCCCCGGGGGATTACTTTCATATCCGTAGCGACTGCTCTGGAGATGCGGAATGCCGTGATGACACACCTTGAGGGAACCACGGCAATCATCAAGGCGGCTGCCGTGGCGGATTATCGGCCTGCCGTGCTTTCAGAATCCAAGATCAAGAAGAAGAAAGGCCCCCTGACCCTCCAATTGGAAAGAAATCCGGATATCATTGCCGAGATAGGGGCCAAGAAGGAAAACAGGGTTCTGGTGGGTTTTGCCATGGAGTCGGAGGATCTCGTCGAAAATGCCAGGGCCAAACTCCTTGCAAAGAAAATGGATTTGATTGTGGCCAATGACCTCCATCAGGCAGGGGCAGGCTTTCAAGGTGATACCAATATAATCAAGATTCTTGATCCCCAGGGGGGGGTTGAAGAGGTTCCCTTGATGGATAAGATGGATATTGCCGACCGGATCCTGGACCGGGTTAAAATACTGACAAATGCAAAACGCAGCTAAAGATGAGATGCTTGTCCTGATCAGGTCCCTGCGCTCCCACATTGAGGCGGACAGGGAGTTGCCCGGGAATGTGACCTCCTTTTCTATGCAAGGACCCCTGCCGGAGGCTGCTTCACCGAACAGACCTGCTAAAGGTAATACGGGCCACCGGACCGGGATGGAGGGCGAAACCGTGCTTCCCTCATCTGTGCCAGGGGGGCTGGATTCACCCCCTGCCTGGAAGGGACGCCCGATGGTGGCGCTGCCGGAAGGAGATGCTGCACCGGCGTCGCAGAGGTCGTCCGACTCGCCTCAAATACTCGTTCCGGGACCGTACCGCCGGTTTAGCGTCCCGGACATGCCTGATAACCTGAAGGGTACGAGCGAATACGGCGCTCTGAACGATGTTCGTGCGGACTTGGGAGATTGCCGGCGCTGTGCTCTCCATTCGGGGAGAAAGAATATCGTCTTCGGGGAAGGCAATCCCCACGCCGAGCTTGTCTTTGTAGGCGAGGCCCCGGGGGCGGATGAAGACGACCAGGGGCGGCCTTTTGTTGGCCGAGCCGGACAGCTCCTCACGAAGATCATTGAGGCCATGAAGATACAGCGGCAGGATGTCTATATCTGCAATATCCTCAAGTGCCGGCCACCGGGAAATCGTAATCCCGCCTCCGGTGAGATCGCCGCTTGTGAGCCTTTTCTGGTAAAACAATTAGAGTCCATCCGGCCGAAGGTGATCTGCGCTCTGGGGACGTTTGCCGCCCAAACGCTTTTGAAGAGCGATGTTGCCATCTCCATCCTGAGGGGGAAATTTCACCGTTATCACGACATCCCCCTGATGCCGACTTATCATCCGGCCTACCTCTTGCGGAATCCATCCCAGAAGCGTCAGGTATGGGAAGATATTCAACAGATCATGAATATGTTAGCGGAGGATTCAGGATAAAGGAGAGGAACATGGTCATGAAAAAAATGTCAATCAATAAAAGACTGATGGTGCTGTTGCTGCTCCTGATCGTCTTCGTCTGGCCCTGTTGCCTTGGGGCGGCGGAACCTTCCCCGGTATTTAATGTCATTTCCATCAGCGGTGCCATTACGCCTCCAGCGGCTGAGTACATCACTCAGAACATCAGCGAGGCGGAAAAAGAGGGGGCCTACGGCCTGATTATTTTGCTTGATACCCCCGGAGGACTCGATCTGGCCATGCGGGATATCGCCAAGGGCATTCTTAACGCCTCGATACCTGTCTTTGTCTATGTGTCTCCGTCCGGTGCCCGGGCGGCTTCTGCCGGCGTCATCATTACCGTGGCGGCCCATGTGGCGGGGATGGCCCCGGGAACGAATATCGGGGCCGCCCATCCGGTCGGTATCGGCGGCGGGGGTGATAAGACCATGATGGAAAAGGTCGCCAATGACGCCGCAGCCTACGTGCGGAGCATCGCCAAAATAAGGGGAAGAAACGAGGAGTGGGTCGAAAAGGCGGTGAGAATAAGCGCTTCCATTACGGCGGAAGAGGCACTGAAAAATGGTGTAATTGATTATGTCGCTATGGATGTACAGCAGCTTCTTAAACTGGCCAATGGGAAGCAGGTGCTTGTCGGTGATAAAAAGATAATATTGAAGACTTCCGGGGGGATTCTGAAAGAAAGAAAAATGGGCGCCCGGCATCGAATCCTCACTACCCTGAGCGATCCGAATATCGCCTATATCCTCTTTCTAGTGGGCCTGGCGGGGCTGTATTTTGAATTTTCCACCCCCGGGGCCATTTTGCCGGGCGTTGTGGGCGGGATCTCTCTGATTATGGCCTTCTTCGCCATGCAGACCCTGCCGGTCAATTATGCGGCGGTGCTCCTCATTCTCTTCGGGATTGTTCTTTTTATTGCCGAAATAAAGGTTGTCAGTCACGGGATCCTCACGGTCGGCGGGATAGTCTCCCTGGCCGTTGGCTCCCTGATGCTCTTTGATTCTCCTGATCCGGCCCTGAGGGTATCCCTCGGAGTTCTGATCCCGACCCTGACCATTATTTCACTGTTTTTTGTCGGGGTTATCAGCCTGGTGATTAAAGCCCAGATGCGCAAGAAGTACACTGGAAAAGAGGGGATGATCGGGGCCGTGGGAAAAACCGTGACCAAGGTTCATGAAGAGGGGAAGGTAATGGTTAAGGGAGAATATTGGGGGGCCTATAGCGACGCTCCCCTTGAAGAGGGGACGGGAGTCCAGGTTATAAAGATCGATGGCTTAAAGGTAAAGGTTGAAAAGCAGGAGTTAAAATAGGCGCGCTGTTTCCAATTATTTTTTAATAAATGATATTTTGAAAGGGAGGGAAGCAACATGACGTACACCATAACAATACTGGTTTTTTTAGTCATTATGTTTTTAGCGTCGGCGATACGGATTATGAATGAATACGAGCGGGCCGTAATTTTTCGCCTGGGAAGGATTATCGATATCAAGGGACCGGGACTAATCATCCTCATCCCCATTATCGATAAGATGGTCAAAATCGATATGCGCACCATCACGCTGGATGTGCCTCCTCAGGACGTAATTACCCGGGATAATGTTTCCATTAAGGTTAATGCCGTCGTCTATTTCCGGGTCATCGACGCCACTTTGGCGGTTACGGTGGTGGAGAACTATCTCTACGCCACATCTCAGCTTGCCCAGACAACTCTGAGGAGCGTTTGCGGGCAGGTGGAACTGGACGAGATTTTATCACAAAGAGAAAAAATCAATATGCATCTACAGGAAATTCTTGATCGCAGCACAGATCCCTGGGGCATCAAGGTCTCGTTGGTGGAAGTCAAGCAAATCGATCTGCCTGAAGAGATGAAACGGGCCATCGCCAAACAGGCGGAAGCGGAACGGGAGAGAAGGGCCAAAGTTATCGCTGCCGAAGGAGAATATCAGGCGGCGGAGAAACTTTTAGAGGCGGCATCGGTCATGACCAAGGAGCCCATCTCTTTGCAATTGCGCTATTTGCAGACCCTTAATCAAATTGCGGCGGAAAACAATTCCACCATAGTCTTTCCCATTCCCATTGACTTCTTTAAGCATTTTTTGAAGGGGGATGACAAATAAAAACATACTATTTTGACAGGGAGGATTGAAGGGCATGGAAAAAAAGGAAAAGATGCACGTCATAACCGGCGGTATGGTCCTGATCACCCTTGGGGTGCTCGTTATCCTGGGGAACACCCAAATCTGGTCCTTCAGCCGGAGCTGGCCGGTACTCTTGATTGTGATTGCCGTCGGCACGTTGATCCAGCGATTCAAAGACCTGGGAGGGTGGATCATTCTTGCCGTCGGTGTGGTCTTTCTATTGACTGAGGTCTTTGGTATGCAAGTCTATACCATGGGGAAATATCTAATGCCGGTGCTGCTTATTGTGGTTGGGGCCAATGTCCTGTTCAAATACAACAAGCGCTGATAAAGGACTATAAACGGATTTCAGTAAATGGACAATGCCATAGAGATAACCTGTCCCGATCTGTCCCTCAGCCTGGGTTTCTGTCCCGACTGCTATCAAAATAATGTTCATGGTATCTGGCCCTATCTGACCTGCTACTGTGACTGCAATCGGGTGGGGGCTTATGCGGAAATCATCAGGGGTAGGGATGAGGGGCAGGAAAATATCCGCCTCGGTTCCTGGAAAATGAAAATGGATGTATCCCGGGAAGATTTTGAAAGCAATTTACAGAAACTGGGTAATGGAAAAAACATGACCATCGAGATACTCTTCAAGGCCTGATCATTAGGCCGTAACTTATATCCCAACCGAATATGTAAAAAAAGAAAGGGGTTGCGAAATCAAAACGCAACCCCTTTAAATGTTTCTTGGCGAACTCACTCACCCTTACAAGCGGTCACCGATTGTAAGGATTGAGTTGTTTCCCTCTTCTAGCTCCCGCCTAACCGGACAACGTCGACTTTTAGCCCCGTTTGTTGCTTCTTCTCCAGATGTTCTGAGCCTCGGCGGCTTTAATGAGCCCTTCCCTGGTTTCGGGATGGGCGATGCCGATGAGCATTTCCGCCCGTTCCCAGGTGGTTTTGCCCTTCAGATTGACAATGCCGTATTCCGTCACGACATAGCTTACGACCGTCCGGGGGATCGTTACGATGCCGCCTGGCTCCAGGGTCGGCACGATCCGCGATTTGATTTCGCCGGTTTTCTTGTTCTTCTGCGATGCCGTCATGCAGATAAAGGCCTTGCCGCCCTTGGAATGATAGGCGCCAAAGATGTAGTCGAACTGGCCGCCCGTACCGGTTATCTGTCTGGTCCCCGACGACTCGGAGTTGACCTGACCGTAAAGGTCGATTTCCACGGAGTTGTTGATGGCCACCATGTTGTCGTTCTGGGCGATCCGGGTGGGATTGTTTGTATAATCCACTGAATAGGTGGCACAGCAAGGATTGTGATCGAGAAAATCATAGAGTTTCTGGGTCCCGAGGGCGAAGGTGTAAACCATCTTGCCGGGATTGAGCTGCTTCTTCTTGTTAGTAACAACGCCGGACTGATACATATCGACAAAGGCATCGACGAGCATCTCCGTGTGGACGCCCAGGTCTTTCAGGTCGGACTGGGCGATCATCATCCCGACGGCGCTTGGCATGCCGCCGATGCCGAGCTGAATGACGGCCCCGTCATGGATTTCGTTCATGATGAGCTTGGCGATCTGGTTGTCCTCTTCACTGATCGCCGCCGCCGGCAGGCTGAAGAGGGGCTTGTTGTCCGACTCGACAATATAATCCACTTCCGAGATGTGAATGGACTCATTATATCCGCCATAGCAGTAAGGCGTGCTGCTATTGACCTCGACGATGACCTTCTTGGCGCGGTTGGCGACGGCCTTGGAGATGGAACAGGAAGGCCCGAAATTAAAGTAGCCGCTCCGGTTCATGGGGGCCACTTTAACGATGAACACGTCGGAGTCGACGAGATTATTGCTGTAGTATCCCGGGCCCTCATGGTAGAGCAGGGGGACATAATTACAAAGGCCTTTGTCGTGGAGGACCCGGTCGCCGCCGCTGAAGTGCCAGTTGTTAAAGCAGAACTTCTCTCTCGTGGGATCTGCCTGGGCCACGGCGGCCAGTCCGGGATAAACGACGGCGCGCACTTTGACGTCGGTCAACTCGTCGGCGCGCTTGGCAAGGAACGGATCAAGATAGGTCGGCGCCATGGTAAAATTACCGTAATCTACCCAATCGCCTGATTTAACAGCACCTACGGCCTCCTCGGCAGTAACCAGTTTCTTCTTGTATTCTTCTTTGAAACTCATGAAATTCCCTCCCTGTTAAAAGTTGTGTATGATCAAATTAATGCCACTGAAAAAAGACAACATGCTTTGTTGCCCCTCCCTCGTTAATTATTGACCGCTTCCACCACTATTTAGTGCCTTTTTGTTTATGGTTGTCTGCTGACTGCTTAGCCCCCTTTGGGAAGGAGGTGGGACGGGTGTGGCGTTTCCCGGTCCCTTTGGTAAGTACAGCGAAAAAATGTGACAGTCTCTTTAATAGGCAATGCTCAAGCATAAAGCTTACGGACGAAAAATTATAACTTATGATGACTGATTATTTTGAAAGAACAAAAAAATCAATATCAAAAGATATTAACAGGAATATTGCAATAAATGTAATTTAAGAAAATGACGAGAGATAAGACTGAAGATTTGTTTTCTGCTTATTCAGACCAAGTTTGTGACGGATGCGATGGCGGCAGATGTTGACAGCGCTTGAGGAGATGTTGAAAAAGTCGGCAATCTCCTTGCTTGATTTTCCTTCCTTGATGAGATTGGCCACCTGTATTTCCCGGGGCGTCAGATTCATGTGCTGGGAGGAAAGGGTACGGGAGAAGGGCGACACAATGTCTCTCAGGTTCGATTCAAGAACCTTTAAGTCCGCTCGCAAATGAGGATCCTCTATCTGTTTTTTTAGCTTATCCACGTAGGGGATGACAAGTTTCTTTACATTGGACAGAACATCCACGGCCAATTCTTTCTTATCCTCCTCCCGCTTTTTCAGTAAGACCCTCAGGGCGGCGTTCAATTCCTCCAACTCGTGGGTTTTTGCTTCCAGTTCTTCACCCCGTTTTTTAAGGGCCGCCTCGGCTTCCTTGTAGTCGGTGATGTCGAGAAATGAGGCGATGCTCTTGGTGGTGCCCGGAATCATATCCACGGTCAGGTATATATTCCGCAGATCGCCTTTCTTGTTATACCAGCGGAATTCATAATTCTTGGGGGGAATCTGGGGGTCGATGCGCCTGAGGTTGTGATGGATCTTCATGGTTTCCACATCATCGGGATAGGTAAATTCCGTCCAGCTTTTCCGGTTTTCGATTTCTTCCTTGGTATAGCCGAATTGTTTGACAAATTCATTGTTTACAAAGGAGATGGTCGTGTCGTTCTCAAGGACCATCGTTGCCGCCCCCGTAGTTTCGAAGACCGTCCGGTACCAGTTTTCCGACTCCTTGATTCTTTCCTCCGCCTGCTTGCGGTCGGAGATGTCCATGGAATTCCCCAGAATGGCGGGCTTGCCTTCGTATGAGATTGACGCTACCGTCTCCATGATCCAGCGCCTCCTTCCGTCTTTGGCGATAATCTGAAACTCATGGGGGGAGATCCGTTCGCCCTTGAGCATCATGCGGGCGTTTTTTTTGACCGTTTCCCGATCTTCGGGAGGCACGAGAATATCAGATTTTTTGCCGATGAGTTCGTCCTTCGTATATCCTGCGTAGTAGGCGGCGTTCGCGTTGACAAAAACGAATTTGCCCTCCTGAACTACGTAGATGCCTGCTACGGATTTTTCCGTCAGCGTCTGAAAGAGATCTGCCGTTTCGTCAGGTGATTCATTTCTTTGCTGCCGACGATCATTCTTTTCCATATTATTAACTTTCATAAAACCCTATATATTCAGCCGGAAGGCCTTGATTGTTATTTCCTTTTTTGATAACTATGGGTAGATCCTCAATGAGATCGACCCTAAATATACTCTTGCCCTAAACGCCGCCAAGGCCCAATACGGACAAAATGAAAGAGGGATCGTTTGACCCCTCTTCTTGCGTGCGTATCCCGTACATTTTTAAGAAACTCCCCACCCTACATTAACCTCCTCATCTTCGTGAATGTACTTGAATGAGACATTTAACCTTACCCTGAAAATAGGCGTTCCCTCCGCGATGACGAGATCCTGCCTCACGACCTCGGCGATTCTTAGATTTTCCAGGGATTTCCCGGCCACCGCCACGACATTCAGCGCAGCATCTTCCCAGGATTTTGGACTTGCTCCTACCAGCTCAACGAATTTGTAAACGGACATAACGTTTCCTCCTTTCATTGTTTTGCAGTGCAGCATCTTCCCAGGGCCTTGGGCTTGTTCCTACCAGTTCGACGAATTTGTAAACGGTCATGACGTTTCCTCCTTTCTTTTATTCTGGTAAGAACTTGCTTTCTCAATTGTAAATTATAGAGAAAGCAGATTTGTATGTCAAATAAATACTATCTGCAAAATGTCGGGGTGGGCGAAGGCCAAACAACAGGGGGTTGCATTGTTTTTCGGGCTGTGATTTAAGGATTTCATGCTTCGACATAAAAAACATGAATGGTGCCGGGCGGAAAAACCTGCGGATAATCAATGGCGGCGGGTGTTGTCGGCAGCCCTTATATTTCTGTTTTTGGCCTTGCCTTCCTGGGCGCAGTCGGCGACTTTCCTCCAATTCCTTGGCGCCGCCCGGGCAGTCGGCGGCAGCGCCTGTCTCCTGGAGACGGGAAAATCAAAAATACTCATTGATTTCGGGTTATTCATGAGCACCGAGGATCGGTTCCGTAACTATCTTTTACCCTTAGATCCCTCATCCATAGATTACGTGCTCCTAACTCATGCCCATAGCGATCATGGGGGCAGAATCCCCCTGTTGTATAAGAATGGTTTCCGAGGCAAGGTGGTCGGTATCGGGGCTACAAAGGCCCTCACCCGCTTGATTATGGGTGCCAGTCTTGATTATACGGACCGGGAAGCGGTCGCCCTGTTCGGTTCTCAGGATGTTGCGGCGATGATGAATAATTTCATGTCCCTTTCCTACGATCGCAAGGTTGATCTATTGCCGGACGTCGCCGTCCGCTTTCGGAATGCCGGCCATATCCTCGGTTCGGCCATGATCGAGATCTGGTGCAAGGACGGCGATAAAACCATAAAAATTGTGTTTACCGGCGATATGGGTAATACATCCATACCCCTGCTCAAGGCGCCTTTTGACATCCGGGAAGGAGATTATGTCATTGTTGAGGCGACTTACGGAGCAACACAGCGGATCAGGAACAAAACTACACAGTTCGGAAAGGAGATACGTAACACCTTACAAACCGGGGGAAGCGTTTTGATTCCGGCCTTTACCCTTGATCGTACCCAGAAGGTCCTGTTCATGTTGGGCAGATTGAAGCGAGAAGGCATAATCCCGGAACAAACGCCCGTTTACGCCGACAGCGGCATGGCAAGGAGAATAACGCGGATTTATGGGCGATACGGCTCGCATTTCCATCCGGAAGCACGTAAGCTCACGGATGGTGGTCAGGATCTTTTTCGTTTTCCGGGTTTCCATGATGTTTCCGGGGCGGAGGCTCTTCGGGCGCACGACCTGGGAATGCCGGCTATTTATGTAACTTCAAGCGGAATGCTGGATCATGGCAACGCCCCGCAGCATCTTGAAAAGATGATCGAGGAGCCTCAAAATCTCCTGGCTGTTGTCGGTTGGCAGGCCCCGGGATCTCTGGGTTCACGACTCATCGCCGGAGAACAGCGGGTAAGGATTCCCGTCCGGAGGGAAGGGGAGGGCAGTGCGGGCGCCGACAGCGTCGAAAAGGATGTAAAAATGAGAGTAATGCAGTTTGATCTCTTCTCCAATCATGCTGACGCCTGCCAAATGTTGAACTGGCTGGTCGGTTTCGGTAAGACAAAACAGGTTTTTGTCGTTCATGGAGACAAGGAAAATACGATAAATCTGGCGCGAATTATTGACCGCAATCTTGGTTTCAAGGCCGTCGCACCGGAGTTGAATGACAGGATTATGCTTTCTGCCGATCAGCAGTACCGGAACCTCAAAGCCGGAGCAATACCCTGTGCCGGTCTTGAGGGCAGTGAAAAACAAGAAGGAGATACGGACTTTTGATGCGCCCTCTACAAGATACTTATTTTGACAAAGTGATGCCCGATGTGATAGTTACTGCCTCTTTTTTCGAGGTTCCCATAATGAAAAGATACTTAACAATGTTGATTCTCTGCGCCGCCTTGATCATCTCCTTTGGCGAGGCGCCGGCGGCAGAACCCCTGATCCGGGAAGGGGAAGAGCTCACGCTGGAGCGATGTCTGGAAATCGCCATCAAGAATCAGCCGGTAATAATGCAGTACATCTATACCACCCAGGCCAACGAGGCCCAACTGGGACAGGCAAAAGCGGGATATTACCCCAAATTGGATGCGAATTCATCTTTTACCAGCTACAACGCCGTCAAGAAGACGGACGACCCCTATCCTCCCATCAATACCGCTTATGGATACAAGTACGGCGATAATACCCTTAGCCTTACCCAGAAAATATATGATTTCGGGAAACGGGAAGACGGCGTCGATGTGGCGCGCCTCAACCTCGATTCGTCTCGCATAGATGTGGAAAATCAGATCACCGCAGTAGTCAATAGTGTCAAGAACGCCTATTATCTCGTCCTCAAGTCAAAATATTCCCGGGATGTCTATATCGATGTCAGGGATCAGTACCGCAAGCAATTGGAGCAGGCAAAGCTGTTCTTTGAAGCCGGAAAGAAGCCGAAATACGACGTGACCAACGTCGAGGTCTATCTCAGCAATGCCGATCTCAAGCTCATCGAAGGTGAAAACGAATTGAGCAAGGCCTGGGTTTCCCTGAACACCGCGATGGGTTATGACGGTCCCGTGTCTTACACCGTCAAAGAGATTAAGGCCCTTGAAAGTTACAAAATTACGGAGCAGGACGCCATAGAACAGGCAAATAAGAACCGTCAGGACCTGCAATCCCTCCTTGTCCAGAAGGCCTCGGCGGAAAAATCGGTTTCTCTGGCAAAAAAGGACTATTTCCCTTCCCTTGATGCCAACGCCGGTTATGAATTCGCGGGCAGTCAAACGCCGCTGGCCCAAGGACTAACGGCAGGGGTGAGTCTTTCATGGAATCTCTTCCAGGGGTTTTCAACCCAGCAGGCGGTGCAGAAAGCCTTGGCTAATATGAGGGTTACGGAAGCCAAAATTGCCAACCTTAAGCTCCAGATCCTCCAGGAAGTCAAGACGGCCCTGCTTAATCTTAAGAAAGCCGAAGAATCAATCGCCAACGCCAAGGTGCAGGTCCGGCAGGCCACGGAGAACATGGAACTGGCTACCCTCCGTTATCAGATGGGACTGGGCACAACTCTGGAAGTAACCATTGCCACAGTTAATTATAGCCAGGCGAAACAGACGCACATTACCTCTCTGTACGACTATGTTACGGCAAAAGCCAACCTCGAAAAAGCGATGGGGGCCAGATAATTGGAACGAAAACAGAATAAGTGGAGATAAAAAATTGAATTATATGATTATTCATCTAATCGCTAATCCTGCCTTGGCAAGGAATGGAAAATCGTCGGGCCTATTGCGGGTTTGTCATCCTTTGTCCTTCCTTATGCTGGCGGTTTTGATAATCGTGTTTGTCGGATGCGGCAAAGAGGCGCCGCCGCCGGGATTTCCACCTGCGACCGTCCTTGCCGCCAAGACGGTGCAGAAAGAGATGCCCCTGGCAATTCCTGCCATCGGTACTGTGGAGGCTCTCAAATCCATCAATGTATATTCCCGTGTCAACGGACAGCTTCTCCAGATCCATTTTCGGGAAGGTCAGGATGTCCGCCGGGGCCAGCCTCTCTTCACAATCGATCCCGCCGCCTACCGGGAGAAGCTCCATCAGGCGGAGGCCAAATTGGCAAAAGATAGCGCTCAACTGAAGTTCAACGATGAGGAGGCGAAGCGTTATGCCTTTCTGTTTGGAAAAGGGGCGGTGTCGAAATCGGAAGCGGATAAATACCTCACGGAAGCCGCCTTATACAGCGCCAACGTCAAATCGGATCGGGCGGAAGTGGAAGACGCCCGGCTAAATCTGGCTTATTGTTCCATTATTGCCCCTTTCGACGGCCGTACCAGCGCCTATGGCGTCCACCTCGGAACCATTGTTCGGGCCAATGACACCTCGCTGACCACCCTCAATCAGATCACGCCCGTCTATGTGCGTTTTTCCGTGGCCGAGAGGTATTTGACGGACATTCACAAATACGTCAAGAGCGGATCGGTTAGAGTAAAGGCAAGCTCCACGAAAAACATGAACGGCGAAGTTACTTCCGGCAAGCTGGTATTTATTGACAATGCCATCGATACGAATTCGGGCATGATCACTATGAAGGCCGAGTTTGCCAATGTCGACAAATTCCTCTGGCCAGGACAGTTCGTCAATGTTTCACTCCATCTGACAATGCAGCCGGGTGCGATTGTTGCTCCTCTCCGGGCCGTGCAGCAGGGCGACAAGGGGCAGTACGTTTTTGTCGTCAAACCGGATATGACCGCGGACATCAGACCCGTCGTCGTTGATCGCACCATGGGCGAGGAGGCCGTGATTGCCAAGGGCTTGTCTGGCGGGGAAACCGTAATTACCGACGGACACCTGAAGGTGCGACCGGGAGGCAAGGTGGAGATCAAAGAGAATCTCGGGGCCACACCGGGAAACAATAACGCTAAACCTGCGCCAGGGGGAAGGGGCAAGTGAACATTTCCGCCCTCTGGATCCGTCGGCCCATCATGACCAGCCTGGTCATGATCAGCATCCTGTTTTTCGGGATCATCGGCTATCGTAATCTTCCCGTCAACGACCTGCCCCAGATGGACTATCCGACGATCCAGGTTTCCGCGAACCTGCCCGGGGCCAGTCCGGAGGTCATGGCCGCTACTGTGGCCACACCCCTGGAGAAGAAATTTTCCACGATCCAGGGTCTCGAATCCATGACCTCTTCTAACACCCAGGGTTCCACATCGATTACCATGCAGTTTTCTCTGGACCGCAATATCGACGCGGCGGCCCAGGATGTGAATTCCATGATCTCGGCGTCGATGGGGGTCCTGCCCACCATGCCGGCGCCCCCCACCTACCAGAAGGTCAACCCGGCGGAGTGGCCGATCATGTACTACGCTATGATCGGGGAGACGGTCAAGGATACGACGACTTATAACTACGTCGATTCCGTTATTGCCCCTAACCTCTCCACGATCCAGGGCGTCTCCGAGGTTATCAAACACGGAAAGAAATACGCCGTCCGCATCCAGGTTAATCCCCACAGTCTTGCTACCAAGGGGATCGGAATCAACGAAGTTGCCTCCGCCCTGTCTGCGGGCAACGTTAATATTCCCGGCGGTACCCTGGACGGTCCTTATCAGTCCTACACCCTCGATCCCCAGGGACAACTGAAAAAGGCAGAAGACTATAACCCATTGATTATCGCCTATCAGAAAGGTTATCCCGTCCGCATTCAGGATGTGGGGAAAAGCATTGATAGCGTGGACAGCAAGCGGGCGACGGTCTGGTATGTTAACGACGAGATGTCCCAGAAGACAGTTATCTTTGCCATCAAGAAGCAGCCGGGAGCCAATGCTGTGGATGTGGCCCGGCAGGTAAAGGAAATCATGCCTAAGCTGCAGGGTGAGATTCCCCAGGGCATTGAGGTTCGTCTCCTTTTTGATCAGACGGATTTTATCAAAAGCTCGATCAAGGACGTCCAGTATACCCTGCTATTGACCGTCGTCCTCGTCGTGATTGTCATCTTCCTCTTTTTGCGCTCATTCAGGCCGACGATCATCACCAGTATTGCCGTCCCTCTGTCCCTGGTCGCTACCTTCGCCGTCATGTACCTCTGCGGCTACAGTCTCAACAACCTCTCCCTAATGGCCCTTGTGCTATCCGTCGGTTTTGTTGTGGACGACGCCATTGTCATGCTGGAAAACATCATCCGCCGCATGGAGATGGGCGAGGATGCCATGACAGCCTCCACCCGCGGCTCCCAGGAGATCGGTTTTACTATCCTTTCCATGACTGTTTCCCTTGTTGTCGTTTTTATTCCCGTCCTCTTCATGGGCGGTATCGTAGGCCGGATTCTGCGGGAGTTTTCCGTAAGCATTGCCGCGGCCATCCTTATTTCCGGGTTTGTCTCTCTGACCCTGACGCCGATGATGGCTAGTATTTTTCTGAAGAATCACACCGCCGGCAAACACGGCAGATTGTATGAACTGTCCGAGCGGGTTTTCAACGCCATGCTGGCATTCTATGAACGGAGCCTCCGCAAGGTATTGCAATACCGTTTGATAGCCCTGATCTTTACCCTTGCCATCATGGCGGGGACGGTTTGGGTATATAAAATATCCCCCGGGGGGTTCATCCCCAGCGAAGACCGGAACTTCTTCATCTGTTTTATCATGGCCTCCGACACCATCTCCTATGCCGACATGGCAGCCCATCAGGACGTCCTCAACAAGATCGTCATCGATGATCCGGATGTGGATACCATCATTTCCGTGGCGGCGGTTCCCAACAACAACAAGGGTTTTATCTTCGCCCGCGCTGTGGACAGCAAGAAACGCAAGCGTTCCATCGATCAGATCATCAACGAACTGCGTCCCAAGGTGAACGTCATCCCCGGACTGATGGTTTTTCCCATGAATCCTCCACCCATCGAGATCGGCGGGAAGGAGTCGAACGCCCTTTATAGCTACACCCTGAAGAGTGAAGATCTGAATAACCTTTACGTGTACGGCAAGGATTTCGAACAGCAGGCAAGGGCCATTCCGGGGCTCACCGATGTGAGCAGCGATCTGAGCTTCCGGAGTCTGAAGATGGAGATCAACATTGACCGGGACAAGGCCTCGGCGTTGGGACTAACGGCCCAGCAGATAGAAAATGCCCTTACTTACGCCTTCAGCGGCGGCAAGGTGAGCACGATCTATGCGGCGACGACCCAGTATGACGTTGATCTGGAGCTGGAGGAATCTTTCAGCGCCTATCCCGATATCCTGGAGCTGCT
Source organism: Syntrophus sp. (in: bacteria) (assembly GCA_025355725.1). Taxonomy (GTDB): domain Bacteria; phylum Desulfobacterota; class Syntrophia; order Syntrophales; family UBA8958; genus UBA8958. Next base: position 3,672 of record JANXZC010000166.1, on the reverse strand, counting down.
CTTTATCAAATCCGCGACGGGGAAACTTGTGCCCCTGAACACCGTGGCCACGATAAAAAAGACCCTGGGGCCGCTGTCGGTTAACCACCAGGGTCAGCGTCCGGCGGCGACCATTTCCTTCAATCTGCTCCCCGGCTATTCCATTGGCCCCGCCACGGAACAGATCAGAAAATTAGCGGAAAAAGTTCTCCCGACCAGCATCTCCGGCAGCTTTGAGGGGGCGGCGCAGGCCTTTGAAACGTCTTTTGCCAAATTGGGATTCCTCCTCTTTGTCACCATCGTTGTGATCTATATCGTCCTGGGGATACTTTACGAGAGTTATCTCCATCCGATTACAATCCTGTCCGCCTTGCCCCTGGCTGGTTTCGGCGCCCTCGTGGCGCTGAGGATCTTCAGGATGGAACTGGACCTGTATGCCTTTGTCGGGATCATCCTCCTGGTCGGCCTCGTCAAGAAAAACGGCATCATGATGATCGATTTTGCCCTGGAAGCGGAGCGCAATGAAAACAAACCTGCGGAAGAAGCCATTCTCGCTGCCTGTCTCGTCCGTTTCCGACCCATTATGATGACAACGATGGCAGCCCTCTTCGGGACCCTCCCCATCGCCCTGGGCTTAGGCGCCGGCGGCGAGTCGCGGCAACCGCTGGGCGTGGCCGTAGTCGGGGGGCTCTTCTTTTCCCAGTTTCTGACCATGTACATTACGCCGGTCTTTTACGTCTATATAGACAATTTGAATACGAGACTGACGAAGAGAAGAGAGTTGAAAACGCCGGCAGCCTGAACAAGATTGTTCAACATGCCAGGTAACTATTTTAAGGAAAAGGGATATTGAGAATATGCGGACAACCGTTTTATTGATGGAAAAAATATTTTTCCAAGACCATATAATTCGTTGGACAACCATCCTTTGCCTGACCATGATCGTTGCCGGCTGCCTGCCAAAGGCCATTCCATCCCCGGCGCAACCGGCTAAAATCGCCGTTGTCCTGGGTGCCGGGGCTGCCAAGGGCTTTGCCCACATCGGCGTCCTGAAGGTTCTTGAAGCCCAGAAGGTTCCCATCCACATGGTCGTCGGCACCAGCGCCGGGAGCTTTGTCGGCAGCCTCTATGCATACGGATACACCGCCTATCAGCTTCAGGGTATCGCCATGGCCCTCGACAAGGATGATGTTGCCGATTTTACACTGCCCGATAATGGATTTCTGAAGGGGGAGAAGCTCCAGCAATACATCAACAAAGCCGTCCGAGGCGCCCCCATCGAAAAGTTCCGGATTCCTTTCCATGCGGTGGCGACGAACATCCAGACAGGCGAGGAAGTGGTCTTCGGTCAGGGTAACGCCGGTATGGCCGTGCGGGCAAGCTGTTCCGTTCCGGGGGTATTTCAGCCGCCCAGGTTCGGAAACGCTGTCTATGTTGACGGCGGCGTCGTGGCTCCCGTCGCCGTGGAGGCGGCCAAGAGAATTGGGGCGGATGTGGTCATCGCCGTGGATATATCCGGCGGCATGAGCCCGACGGCGCCGCAGGGTACCATCGATACGATCCTCAAAGCCATTGACATCATGTATAATCGTATTGCCGCAAGTCATTTAAGCAAGGCAGATATTGTGATTCGTCCCAAGGTCGGGTTTATAAGCGGGGCGGATTTGTCCAGGCGCCATGAGGCCATCATGGAAGGGGAGAAGGCGGCCCTCGCTGCCATGCCCGCCATTCAGCAGGCATTGGATAGACTCAGGCAGGAAGGCCGGCTGCCCTGACAGATTGAAACAAGCAGTAAATTACCTGCCCGGATGTCCGCGGAATTGTTGGTGGATGCGTTTCGCTTCATCCAACTTACGCCTGCCCCAAAATATCAACGACCGTGTTTTTGATATTCACGATAAAAATTACTTGACCTGTCTACCGCTTCATAGTGCAGAGTACTCTCCAAGAGGTGCAATATGGCTCCATCACCCAAAAAGAATCATCGCAGAGGCGGCGTTTCCTTAGATGAATCACGACCAACGACGTTTCCCATGTCTATCGGCCAACTGGCAAGGGCCTTTGGACTCGCTCGAAGCACCCTTCTTTATTATGATACCATCGGTATCCTTCGCCCATCGGAAAGGAGCGGAGCAAATTACCGGCGATACACGCAGGAAGACCATCACAAGTTGGAATTGATCTGCATGTACCGCCAGATTGGACTCTCCATGGCATCCATCGGAGAGATCCTCCGGGCGCCGCAGAGCACGGCCAGGGGCATCCTGGAAAAACGCCTCATTGATCTTGCGGGGGAAATCGCAAAACTTCGGGAACAGCAGCAAGTAATCATCCGCATGCTGGCCGATTCGTCCCTGCGGGATCGGATTCCTTTCATGGACAAGGAAGGTTGGATTACCCTCCTGCGAGCCGCCGGTCTCGACGACGACGGCATGGACAAATGGCATCAGGAATTCGAGCGATTCTCTCCCCGGCTCCATCAGGAATTTCTGGAAGGACTTGGCATTACAGATAGCGAGATCGAGAAGATTCGAGAGTGGTCAAGACGGTAGCACCGTGAATAACAAATCCTGACGAAAACGAATAAAAAGGAGGTATCATAGATGAAAAACAAACTCATGGTGGGCATATGGCGGTACATGTTCAATGTTCCGCCATCTCTTCTGAAAAAGGGAAGAACCAAGACCAAGCAGAAAATGGCGGCCAATCTGGCTTTTATGACGACGGATCACCGCCGTGTCCATCACCAAGTGGTAAGGGATCTGCCGTATACGAAGCAACCCCTTCCACCGGAATCGCTTGCAAAGGCTCTGAACCTCCCATTGGAACGGGTAAACACGATTCTTTCGGATCTGGAATCACACATGACCTTCCTCTTCCGGAATGACGCCGGAGAGGTCATCTGGGCCTATCCCGTGACCGTAGAAAAGACGCCACACCATGTTACCTTTCAGACCGGAGAAACAATCTACGCCGCCTGAGCCGTTGACGCATTTGCGACGCCCTTCGTGCAAGGGCGACTCCGGGGGGACCCCCTTAGTGTGACGATCAGGACAAGCTGCGCCCATTGCGGGCAGCTGATGGAACTTACCATCGACAGCGATCTTAATTTCCAGGTAAAAAATGAGGATTGTGCCCCTATAGTCTTTATCCCCGATGTCGATCTCACCGGTCTAGATGACGATAGCATTATCAACGCCTTTTGACGTGAGAGCGTCTTCTTCTGGTCAGAAGAACATGCAAGAGCCCATCGGCGCAAAGTGCATAGGCTTCGCGGCATCTATATGACATGCGAGCAGATATGCCAGGCAACACGGATCATGCAAAGCCTCCTTTTCGGTTTTAAGCCTTAAGACCTCCATAAGGCAGATTGATCCATTGGCTCCATCACCAAGACCTTAGAAATGCAAATGTTCGGATTCAATGAATAACGCCTGAACATTAAAGTAAAAAAGCAGAGGGCTTCCTATACTATTTATCGCTGATGCCAGGTTTGTTTCTAATCAGATCATAGAGGCTTTCCTTGATCTCAATGTGACGCATAACGGGGAATTTCGGATACGGCAACAGTGAGGGAGAATAAAAGGGGGAAAATCCATGCAAAACACGTGGAAAACATTCCCCTGTAAATAAGTTTAAAATATCAGCATGTTACAACAAAAGTTCGCGCGGCGAACTTTTTGTAAACTTCAC
>JANXZC010000058.1 GCA_025355725.1 Syntrophus sp. (in: bacteria) | reverse complement strand
CGTCGTTGCCGTCGGGACAATGGCCAACCCCATCGTGCCGTCCACGACGCCGAGCCTGGAGACGAACAGAAAGGGCTATATAATCACCAAGGGAGAATCGGGAGAGACAACCCGCAACGGCGTCTATGCCGGGGGAGACATCGTCACCGGTTCCGCCACCGTTATCCTCGCCATGGGGGCGGGACGCAAGGCCGCCCAGGCGATCCATCAGGCCTTATCGGGGTCTGTTCCCGAAGCAGGAACGGACAAAAACTGACGACGGCGGGAATATTTACCCCTGTCGGTCCATCGGGGCGATCATGATCTATGAAGAAAAAGGGGTGGCGGCTTAATCCCTGTTTTCAAGCCCTTTTAAGTATAATAGCATGAATTTATTGGATATTGCCTGAAAATCCCCGAACGCCTACTTCTGCAGTATGATATTTTCAGATCCCCTCGTTTGCGATGGTTACATCTACCTATACGTTAAATCAAAAAGACCTACAGGCTGATCATTACGGATTGAACGGTGTTAAGCAGCCGCGCATCTTTTTGCGTCGGCTGAATTAGTCTGGTTAGAGAGTTTCAACGGCAAGTTCAGAAATGAGTTGCTCAATGGAGAGATTTTCTATACGTTGAAAGAGGCCCAAGTACTGACCGAAGAATGGCGGCGGGAATGCAATACGTTCAGGCCGCATAGTTAATTAAACTATCGCCCCCCAGCGCCAGGAGTTTGGCTACATTGAGGCGGAAGTACTCTAACTCTAAAGTTAGTACACTTTTCGGGGGGGGCAGGTCAATGCGAAAAAAGATAATATTGTCCGTCTTAATCAGTATTTTAGTTCTGCCTTTGTTTTCCTATGCTGCCAGCAGCGGCGGAGCAGACACACAAGCGGGTGCTCTTGGAGGAGCACTTACAGGCACTCGGCAGGAAGTAAAACAGCTGAGGAATGATACGGATCACTCCCGGTCTTCCCAACCTTCGCGATGGACCGTTTCTGTGGAAGCGATCGTCTTTGAACGTTTAGGTACCGCCAATTTCCTGCTTGTTGAACGAGTACCGGGCACCGCACGTTTCATCCCAGACGTCCCGGCCACGTCCGGCACTCCGGCTCTTAACAGCAACGATCTCAAGCAGGGTTTTGCTCCAGGATTCAGGCTGGGCGCGGCTTACCATGTCGATACCAGCCACGATCTATCAGTATCTTTTTTTCGCATCAGCGGCTGGAACGCCACCCAGTCCATTGGGCCGGATAATCCGCGAAACTGGCTGGTAATGCGTTCTCCCGGAGGCTTTTTTCAGACTCAGGATTTTGCAGACCAGTCAATGACATGGGACTATTCCACGGAACTTTACAATGGGGAAATCAATGTTCAGAAGAAATTCTCCAACCGGCTAACTATCCTCGCCGGATTTCGTTGGCTCCAGATGCATGAAAACCTTCAAGGCAGTATCCCGCCCGCGGATCGTTTTAAGCCCACATGGAAAAGCACCAATCCGGAGTATAATCTTTCCGAGGTCGCGCAAATTACGACCGGCACCCCGGCTCCGGAATATCCCCCCTTCTGGAATACAAGTACCACAAACAATCTCTATGGCTTCCAGATCGGTGTGGAAGGGAAATTATTAGAGCTTGGCCGCTTTTCCCTCAACGGACTGATAAAGGTCGGGGGGTATTGGAACCATGCATCAGTGTCAACGGAGGTGAGCATCGCAAAGGTCGTGTACAACGCAGGCGCTTCGACCGACCACCCTGCCTTCGCCAGCGAAGCTGTCTTGCAGTGCAAATATCAAGTTACCAGGGGGATTAAGCTGAAGCTCGGCTATGAGGTGCTCTGGCTCGCAGGCGTCGCTTTGGCGCCCGGACAGATACAGGAAACCTATTCTACAAGTTCTCCAACCACTGTAACTGCGCTCGGCGTGAATTCCGGTTCCCATGTGCTTTTTCACGGAGGCACCGCGGGCTTGGAATTTTCATTTTAGGAAATTAGGCCAAAGCAACGAAGATAGGAGTCCGCTATAGCGGAAAACGTCATGCGGGGCAGGTCAGTATTGGCAGAGAGTGCCGTCATCAACCTTTGAACGGTTTGCAAATAATCTCAACTTTCACGCGGCAAATTTACAGATTCATTAACATACTATCCAAAACATCGCTGGTCTACTTGACGATGTCAATCATCAACGAGTGGCCGTCAAGGCTCTTACCGTTTTCCGATGTCTGATACCAAGAATCCATACCTCTGACTCGATCACTTTGAACAGCTTGACTGGATGAAGCTATGCATAGCAAAAAAGGCCCCCTCCATTTCTGGAGAGGGCCTTTAAGGAGGGGATAGGGGGTTAGTTGCAGTTAATTTTACAGCATTTCATAGATCGCGGCCGCGCCCATGCCGCCGCCGATGCACATGGAGACGATGCCCCGTTTGCCTTTGCGGCGTTTCAGCTCGTGGAGGAGTTGGGCAGTGAGCTTGGCTCCGGTGCAGCCCAGGGGATGGCCCAGGGCGATAGCCCCGCCGTTGGGGTTGACATCGCCGGCAAAGTAGCGGTCTTCGATCCCCACGACCCGGCAGGAATAAATAGCCTGGCAGGCGAAGGCCTCGTTGATCTCATAGACATCGATATCCTTGGGGGTCAAACCGGCCATCTTGAGGACCTTGGGAATTGCATAGGCCGGGCCGACGCCCATTTCTTCGGCCTTGCAGCCGGCTACGGCAAAGTAGGACAGCTTCGCCAAGGGTTTCAGGCCCAGGGCCTTGGCCTTCTCCGCCGTCATGAGCAGGGAAAATGCCGCCCCGTCCGTCATCTGGGAGGCGTTCCCCGCCGTGACAGATCCGCCTGCCTTGAAGGGGGACTTCAGTTTGCCCAGATCTTCAATGGTGGTAGGCCAACGGACGCCGTCATCGGCATCAAACACGACTGTCTCCCGGATCCGCTTGCCGTTTTTCACTTTGTACTTGAAAGCATCGATGGGAATAATCTCTCCCTTGAATTTCCCCGCCTTCATGGCCTCAAAGGCCCGGCGGTTGCTTTCCACTCCGAACTTGTCCTGGTCTTCCCGGGATATGTTGTAATTTGCTGCAACGTTCTCCGCGGTTATGCCCATGGAGACATAGACATTGGGCATGGAACCGTCGAACTTCCAGTCGGGGCTGGGGCGGAAGATGCCGCCGCCCATGGGGATATGGGACATGGTCTCGCAGCCGCCGGCGATAATGACCTCGGACCATCCGGCCCGGATCTTTGCCGTCGCGTCGGCAATGGCCTGGACGCCGGAGGAGCAGAAACGGTTAATTACCATTCCGGAAGTGGAAATGGGGAGTCCCGCCCCCATGGCGATAATCCTGCCCAGATTCATACCCATCTCCCCTTCGGGGAAGGAACAGCCGACGATAAGATCATCGACGTCTTCGGGGTTCAGCTCCGGAACCCGGGCCAGGAGCCCCTTTACTACCTGAATACCATATGCTTCCGCTCTCGTCGCAGCCAGACCGCCTCTTTTATAGCGTCCGCCCGGACTTCTCACGGCTTCAACAATGACAGCTTCACTCATGACTTTCCTCCTTCATATATCTTTGAGAAGGCCGGCCCCGATGGTCTGAACCACCGGCGACCGGCCGATCCAGGGTTTATCTTAATTCCGCAGGGGCTTCCCCGTGGTCAGCATGTGCATAACCCGGTCCTGGGTCCGTTTTTCACCGGAGAGGCTCAGGAAGGCTTCCCTTTCCAGGTCCAGGATCTCCTGTTCCGTTACCAGGGTTCCTTCTTCGCAGTCGCCGCCGGAGAGGATGTAGGCGACCTTCTTGCCGACAAAAACATCGTATTCCGTCGCGAACTTGCCGTGCTGCATGTTGTAGAGGATCGCATCGGCCATGCCGCGGAAGTTCTCACCCATGACGGGAATCATCGCCGGACGGGGTTTCTTGTAAAACTTGGAAAGTCCCAGAACCGCCTGTTTGGCATCATAGATCTGCTGATCCCGGTTCAGGGAGATGTTCTCCGTCTTCCGGATGAAACCAAGATCCATGGCCTCCATGGCGGAGGTCGCCACCTTGGCCGTGCCGATGTTTTCGAAGGCCTTGGCATAATAGTGTTGAAGGTTCAGACCCGCGGCAATGGCCCCGTCGGGAATCCCTTCCGTCAGGCGGACCATCATTTCCTTGCAGCCACCGCCGGCGGGGATAAAGCCGACACCGACCTCGACAAGACCGATATAGGTCTCACCGCAGGGCTGGCACTTGGCGCCGTGCATGGCCATCTCGCAGCCGCCGCCCAGGGCTAATCCCGCGGGGGCGGTGACCACTGGCTTGGAAAGGTATTTCATGCGCATGTTGGCATCCTGGAAACCGGAGATCATATTTTCGAGTACATCCCAGTCTCCCATTTGGATGAGGAGGAGAACCTTGAAGATGTTGGCCCCGGCGGAGAAGTTAGCCCCGTGGTTGCCCACCACCATGCCGAGGAAGTCCTTCTCGACAATGTTGCAGCTCTCATTGATCATGGCGACGATGTTGTCGTCCACGGCGTTCATCTTCGTATGGAATTCGAGGCAGGCCACGCCGTCCCCGATGTCCACCAGGGTGGCCCCGGGATTCTGGGCAATGATCTTCTTGCGCTCCTTCAAGGCAGGGAGAAGAATGATCCGGGGATTCTCGCCGATCTTCACATAATTCTTGGTCTCAAAATCATAGAAATACAGGCCGTCTGCTTTCTTGGCGTAGAAGGTCTCAAAGCCCTTCTTCAGCATCTCTTCGACCTTCTTGGGAACCTTCTTTTTCAACTTCTTCATGACTTCGACTGATTCCCTGACACCCACGGCGTCCCAGGTCTCAAAGGGACCAAGCTGGTGGTTGTAACCCCACTTCATGGCGTTATCGAT
>JANXZC010000031.1 GCA_025355725.1 Syntrophus sp. (in: bacteria) | reverse complement strand
CCTTCACCGGGGCGGACCGGCGCAAGGAAGGGAAATTCCGCCAGGCCGACGGCGGGACGATCTTTCTCGACGAAGTCAGCGAAATGTCCCTCCCACCCGGGTGATTTCTCTTTCCTGGAGGACCCGCAGGAGTTTTACCTGCATGGACAGGGACATTTCGCTGACTTCGTCGAGAAAGATCGTCCCGCCGTCGGCCTGGCGGAATTTCCCTTCCTTGCGCCGGTCCGCCCCGGTGAAGGCCCCTTTCTCATGGCCGAAGAGTTCCGATTCCAGAAGTGTTTCCGTGATGGCGGCGCAGTTGATCTTTACGAAGGGCCCCTCCCGGCGCCAACTGTTGAAGTGGATGGCCCCGGCGATCATTTCCTTTCCCGTTCCCGATTCGCCGGTAATGAGAACCGTCGCCTCCGAAGGGGCGACTTGGGCGACCGTATCGAGGAGCCTTACCATGACCGGGGAGTTGCCGATGAGGTTCCGGCGGTCAAAGCGGCTGCCCAGGCTCTCTTTCAACAGGACGTTTTCTTCTTTGAGCTGCCGGTGTTCCATGGCCCGCTCCATTTTGAGACGCAGCTCATCAAAATCGAGAGGTTTGGGCAGATAATCGTAGGCCCCTTTCTTGACTGCCTCCACCGCCGTCTCCAGGGAGGCGTGGGCCGTCATGATGATCACGGGAATGGCGGGATTGAACGCCTTGATTTCGACCAAGGCCTCCAGGCCGGAAACCTTGAGCATCCGGATATCCATGAGGATCAGATCAAAGGGCTGGTTGTGAACGGCGGCGATGGCCGTTTCGCCGTCATCGGCCTCATGGATCAGATATCCCCAGCCGGACAGCAGGGTTCTCAGCATGGTGCGGTGAGCGCGGTCGTCGTCCACCACGAGAATGGCTCGTTTTGTTTTCATGGTTTTCCCTCTTCGTTTCTTTTATCGGTCCCGGATGGCAGCAGGATCGTCGCCCGCGTTCCCTTCCCCGGTTCGCTTTCCAGCTTTATCTCCCCATGATGAGCCGTTAAGATCTTCTGGACGATGGCCATGCCGAGACCGGTTCCCGACGGTTTCGTTGTGAAGTAGGGATCGAAAATGCGCCCCAGGTCTTCCTTGGCGATACCGGTCCCGGTGTCGATGATTTCGATTCGCAGCCATTGTTCGTTGACCGGTTCGGCCTTGACGGTGAGGACGCCTCCCTTATCCATCGCCCCCAGGGCGTTGAGAAAGAGATTGAGGAAGACCTGTTTCATTTTATCTTTATCGAAGGATATATCGGGCAGGGCAGTCATTTCCGTCCGCAGGATAATTTCCTTTTCTCCCATTTCTCCGGCGATGATTTTCAGGACCTCTTCGACGAGAGCTACGATGGAGCCTTTTCCAAGATGCAGGGTCGTGGGGCGGGCGAATTCCAGAAGCTGTCCGATCACCCGGTTGAGTCGTTCCACCTCGCCGATCATGATTTCTGCGGTTTCCAGGTCCGCAGGTATCTCCCGGTATCTTTCCTTGAAGTAGGTGGCAAAGCCCTTGATGGAACTGAGTGGATTGCGGATTTCATGGGCCACGCCGGCGGCGAGGCTTCCCAGGGCGGCCAGGTGCTGGGTGCGGGCGATCTCCACCTTCAGGGCCTGGAGATCGGAAATATCCCGGAATAAAATAACGACCCCGAGGATCTCTCCCTGGGGGTCCTGTAGTCGTGAGGCGATAATCTCCAAGGGAACCGTACGTCCGTTCCGCAGGGGGCATTCCATTTCTTCGGCGATAAATTCCTGTCCTTTGGCAAGGCTGCCGATGATTTCGAGGCAGGCCGGCGGCAGGATTGCGGCGGCTGCCCGCTCCCTGGCCTCGTTTACGGGGATCGCCAGAATAGCGGAAGAGGTCTTGTTGAAGGCGATGATCTTTCCGTGGGGGTTGATCACTACCAGTCCCATGGGCATGTTTTCCATCAGGTGATCGGAGAAGGCCTGAACCCGGGACAGGGATTGCCTGGTCGTTTTATAGCCCTGGGCCAGAAGGAGAGAGATGACGCCAGAAAGGCCCACGCCGATGAGCACCACGGCCATCCAGATGGTATGTTCCTCGTCGGCCTTGCGGGCGGCAAGGATGGGACCCATGTCCATGCCCACAAAGATTACGAATCCAGGAGGGGAGGCGGCATGGTTTTTCCTTACCTCCCAGACGGTAAAAGGTTCCGGTGTGGGGGCGAAGCGTCGGTAAACCTCAAAGGTGTCGGCGCCGTCGGTATTGGCGACCTGCCGCCACTGGATAGTTTTTGTGGTTGCGAGACCCTTGAGATCAAGATCGGTTCCGTAGAAGTCGCCGATACGATAGGGATCGCTGTCGGCCAGGATCGTCCCGGCGGCATCGGTGATGATGAAGTAATCAATGCCCGGTTGCTGTGCCGTTTCGATGAGCAATTTCTGAAGTTGCCAGGCGTCCCATCGTAACCCGGCGCCGGTCCGCGCCCCCGCCTCGAAGGAGCGAATCAGGGCCTCCCCTTTTTCCAGGAGAAGGCGCGTTGTTTCCGTCTTCTGTCGGTTGAGGCTTTGCATGGTCATCACGGCAAAAAGTGGGATCAGCAGGATCACCGCCCCGATGATGATCCACGGAGGGATAAAGGCCCACGACCAGCGGGGCTTCATGGATTGTTTCACTTTCATGATTGGCGGCTCCGTAAATAGTGAAGGCGGATACTTTTTAGGCAACTGGATACCATAATTGGATACTTATTAGCCAGTTTTTTCGGTTTCTAAGCATCAAGGATAATAAGAAAAGATACGACCATTAATATGTACCGTTTAATCGTGCAGTTACGAATTAATTGCAAGTATGGCACAGTCGTTGCTCAATGTACATGCAAAGAGATAAAGAAGCCTGAAAAGGAAAGAAGTCAAAAATAACGATAGATCAATAATTGAATTGAAAGGAGAAAGGTTATGAAAAAGGTAGTTTTAACACTTATGGCGATCCTGGTGATGGTGGCCCTCACGACAACTTCCTTCGCCTACGGCTGGGGACAGGGTATGCGGGGCGGTAGGGGGCCTGGTTATGGTAACTGCCAGAGTGGTGATTTGCAGGGCTTGGCTGCTCTGAACCTGACGGCGGATCAGGAAGCAAAGATAAAGTCCCTGCGCGAGGCCCAGTTGACGGAAGCCAAACCGCTTCAGGACAAGATGTTCAGCAAGCGCGGCGAATTGAAGCTCCTGTGGCTACAGCAGAATCCCGATCAGCAAAAGATTGTAGCCGTACAAAAGGAAATCCGGAGCCTTAGGGACCAGTTACAGGACAAGCAGACGAATCATCGTTTGGCTGTCCTAAAAGTTCTTACCCCGGAGCAACAGACTAAGGTCCAGGCATTTGGTGCGGGAAGAGGTTTTGGCCGCGGTAACGGTTTCGGCGCCGGTCCCGGCGGCGGGTGCGGCGGCTATGGCCCCGGCCCCAGAGGCAACTGATAAAAGAGATACTCAAAAATAGAGCATAAAAACCCCGGGGCAGCAAAATGTCCCGGGGTTTTTTTATTGCCTCCCCGTCGTATCCTGAAGGATCAGGACGCTAAAATAGAGCCCATGGCTTATTGGGATGAATTGAGGTTGAAAAACATTATTTGTCAGGCATTCCCCCCTTTTATTGGCATTAAATCCGTTTATAATGGTTAATAAGCTATAAATATGATATATAAAAATTAATAATAGATTGAACAAAAAAAAGATAAAAAAATCGTGAATTTGCCCTTGACACAAGCCTTTTGCTCTTTTATAATGCGCCGCAAGAAAGTAATAAGTGTTTATGAGTAAGGTTGGACCGTAAAGGGCGGTTGTAAACAAAACAAAAGGAGGAAGGACATGAACAAGGGAGATCTGGTAAACGCGGTGGTAGCGGTTGTAGGGAAGAAAAAAACGGCGGAAGAAGCGGTCAATTGTGTTCTTGAGGCTATTACTGGGGCCTTGAAAAAGGAAGAGTCTGTTACTCTGGTTGGTTTCGGAACCTTCAAGGTCACGAAAAGGGCAGCCCGGACCGGCAGAAATCCTCAGACCGGCAAGGCCATCAAGATCAAGGCCAAGAAAGTTCCCAAGTTTGCTGCTGGTAAGAAACTGCGGGACGCTGTAGCGGCGGCGAAGAAGTAGTTACGCCTTTATATTTTCAGGAAAAGCCTCCAGCATTGATTGTGTTGGGGGCTTTTTTGTTTTTTTCTGTCCGTTCCTGAACTCATCTTCATATCGCAGCCTGACTTGATCTGTTTGATGGGAGCGATTTGAATGCCGGTTCTATGTTTGAAATGAGATCAATGTTCAGAGATCAATGTTCGCCTTGACTCTCGAAATCACATTCTTTATGGTGTTATATAATAAAGATAGTTACAACTCGGTATAAAGCCATTAGTTAAAATAAAAAAGTTTCCTTACACAATCAAGGCTGCCATGAAAGAAACTATTTATTCCGACCATGAGACGGCCCCGGTGATGAAAATCAACAAGTTAACGTTGAAATTCTCGGGGGAATTAGCACCCCTTGAAGGTTCTTTTCAAAAGAACTTTTACCTTGCCTCCCTCCCTCACATTCGCATTGCCATGATCTTGGGTGCTGTTTTCTATTCGTCGTTCGGAATCCTGGATGCCATTCTGATGCCGGAGCAAAAATACGCCACCTGGTTCGTCCGCTACGCAGTGGTCTGTCCGATGATTTTTTTGACTTTCCTGGCTACCTTCTTCAAGTTCTTTGAGAAATATATGCAACCTTTACTGGCGGGAGCGCTCATCGTGTCTGGAGGGGGCATTATCTATATGATCATCATTGCCCCGCCGCCAGTCAATTATTCATATTATGCCGGCGTGTTGCTCGTTTTTATGTGGGGCTACACCTTTATGCGCGTTTTTTTTCTATGATCTTCCTTTGCCGGCTGGGTGCAGGTGCTGTTATATGAAGCCGCTGCCATCTGGATCAATCCCACACCCCTGACCACTCTGATCAACAACAACTTCTTTTTCATTAGCGCCAATTTCATAGGCATGCTGGCATGTTATTCTATCGAATACCACGCCCGAAGAGATTTTTATTTGGCCCATTTATTGGAACGGGAACGAGAAAAGGTGAACAGGAATAACATGGAATTGGAATGGCGGATTAACGAAAGGACCGCAGCGCTGATTGAAAGCAACGATTCTCTGGAGCGGGACATTATGGAGCGCAAGCGGGCGGAGGCGGCTCTGCACGATAGTGAAGAGCGATTCCGCCTGTTGGCAGAGAATGCAAGAGATACAATCTGGACGATGGACATGGACCTCCGATACACTTATATGAGCCCATATGTTAAGCAGATCCTCGATTATACCCCCGAAGAATACATGGAAATACCGTTGAATGAGGTGATGACTCCGCCTTCCCTGGAAGCCTGCATGCAACTCTTCGCGGAAGAAATGGAGGTTGAAAAGAGCGGGCAAAAAGACCTGCTCCGCTCAAGGACTCTTGAAGTCGAACATATTAGCAGGGATGGGGGGAAGGTATGGGTTGAAATCAAGATGACATTTGTCCGCGACTCGGAAGGCCAGGCGGTTGGTATTCTTGGATATACCCGGAATATCGCCGAACGTAAGCGGGCGGAGATGGAAAAGATTCATCTTGAGGAGCAGTTGCAGCAGGCCCAGAAACTGGAATCAATCGGGACACTGGCCGGGGGCATCGCCCATGACTTCAACAACCTTCTCATGGGGATTCAGGGCTACGCCTCTCTGATGCTGCTGGATATCGATTCCTCCCATCCCCATTACGAGCAGATGAAGCGCATTGAAGATCAGGTAAGAAGCGGAGCGGATTTAACAAAACAGTTGTTAGGGTTTGCCCGGGGCGGCCGCTATGAGGTAAAACCGACGAACATTAATGACATTATCAGGAAGACCTCCTCCATGTTTGGCAGGGCCAAGAAGGAGATTGCCATGCATCAGCGCCTGAGCGATGGCCTCTGGACAATCAATGTGGACCGGGGACAGATGGAACAGGTATTCATGAATCTCTATGTAAATGCCTGGCAGGCCATGCCGGGGGGCGGCGAGATCTGTGTGGAGACAGTAAATGATATTTTGTGTGAAGACAAATCAATCCCCAATGCGATCAAGGTGGGGAGATATGTGAAGATAACGGTTACTGATAATGGCATGGGGATGAATGAGAGGACGCGCGAGCGGGTCTTTGAGCCCTTTTTTACCACGAAGGAAATGGGGCGGGGGACCGGCCTGGGCCTGGCGGTGGTTCATGGCATCATCAATGGTCACGAGGGCATGATCAATGTCCAAAGCGAGCCTGGTAAAGGAACGACATTCAATATCTATCTGCCGGCTTCAGAGCAGGAAGTTGTCAAAGAATATGCGGTTTCCGAAAAAGTTTTAAAGGGGACGGAGACGGTCCTAGTTGTGGATGATGAGCAGACGGTCCTGGCAGTTAGCAAGAAGCTGCTGGAATCCCTGGGATACCGGGTCTATGTGGCGGGGAGCGGCCAGGAGGCGATCGCCGTCTACATGGAGAAGCACGAGGAGATTGACCTGGTCGTTCTGGACATGATCATGCCGGGGATATCGGGAGGGGAGACATTCGACCGTCTCAGGAAGGTCAAACCCGCGATCAGGGTACTGCTGTCCAGCGGCTACAGCATCGAAGGCCAGGCCCAGGAGATCTTGGATCGGGGCTGTAAAGGTTTCCTCCAGAAGCCCTTTCAATTAGTCATTCTCTCCCAGAAGGTCCGTGAAGTGTTGAATTAGGGCATGAAAACATCGGCATAAAAAACATTTTCAGGAGGAGTTTCTCATGATTCGATCGAATAGCTTATTAAAATTTTTTCTGATCCTTTTGACCATTATCTCATTGTCATCATGTACGGGCAAGGAATCGCCGCCAAGCGATGGGACGGCCGGTCAAACCTTCAACCCGGAGGTTCTCAAGGTGGCGGATGCCGGGATCAACAAGGTGAGAGGACAGGTTTTATATGTCCCCATCTATTCCAATATCCCCGACAGGGAGAACAAGCGTTTCGATTTGAGCGCCTTCATCGCGATACATAACACGGACCTGAAAAATCGGATCAAGATCACGAAAGTCCTCTACTTCAATAACGACGGTAAGCTTGTGAAGGATTTTCTTGCTGCTGAACATTCGTTGAGCCCGTTAGCCGCCATGAATTTCCATGTTCCCCAATCGGACACCAGCGGCACGGGGGCCAACTTTCTTGTGGAGTGGCTGGCCGATACGCCCGTAAGTGAACCATTGGTCGAATCCGTCATGCTCAATCTTGAGGGCAATAAAGGAATATCATTCTTAAGCAAGGGGAGGGTTATCCGGGAGGTACGATAGACTTATCTTATATATAGCGCCCAGAGGACAGCGTAGATAAGAGCAGGCAGCAGATTGCCAATGCGAATTTTGACCATGTTGAGAAGGTTGAAGCCGATGGCGACGATGAGCAACCCACCCGTGGCGGTAATGGCGCCGAGGACCGCCGGTTGTTGAAGAAAGACCAGTTGCGAGGCCAGCAGGGTAAGGGCCCCCTGGACGAATAACACACTCAGGGCCGCAAAGGCGACGCCAATGCCCAGAGTTGATGCAAAGGCGATGGAGGCCACACCGTCCAGCATGGACTTGATATACAGGGTTGTGGCGTCTCCGGTAGTGCCGTCCTGAATGGAGCCCACGATTACCATCGCCCCTGTCACATAGAGCAACGAAGTAGTTACAAATCCTTCCACAAAGGTCGATGAATCAGACCGAGCTCTTGCTTTCAGCCATTCCCCCAGCCTGTCCATGGCCGCCTCGATGTTTATCAGTTCCCCCGTAAGCGCCCCTATCAGCAGGCAGCCGATGGTGGGGATAACGTCTTTCTCCGAGAGGGCCATCTGCAGGCCGATCAGGATGGTAGAGAGCCCCAGGCATTGCATCAGGATTGTTTTCAGACGTTCCGGGAGGCGTTTTCCCGCAGCCATGCCGATAAGGCTGCCGACAATGACGGCAGCCGTGTTGACCAGTGTCCCCTTCAAATTGTTTTACCTTTCATTATGTTTCATCCCCCCCATCCGGTGGTTCCTCTCTATCCTCAATCAATGTCTCGGTGTCGGAGGCGGGCATTTCCTGGACGTTCTTTAGTCTTCTTTCGATGGACCGGGAGCGGGTGGCCGCCTTTTCAATGATGTTGCTTGCCTCCTGGAGTTTCTTGTGGGTCTTTTCCAATATTCCGCCGAACGTCGTAAACTCGGTCTTCACGGCCCCCAGCAGGCTCCATACGTCGCTGGAGCGCTTTTCAATGGCGAGGGTGCGGAATCCCATCTGCAGGCTGTTCAGGAGGGCGGCCAGGGTCGTTGGTCCTGTGATCACGACCTTGAAATCCCGCTGGAGGGCCTCAACGAGGCCGGTACGACGCAGCACTTCCGCATATAGTCCTTCCGCAGGGAGAAACATGATGCCAAAATCAGTGGTGTTAGGGGGATCGAGATATTTGTCCCGGATGTTTTTCGCCATTTCCCGGACGGTCCGGTCCAACTGTCTGGCCGCTTCTTCCACTGCGGTGGGATTCCCCTGTTCCTGGGCCTCAAGGAGGCGCAGATAATCCTCTTGGGGGAATTTGGCGTCCAGGGGCAGCCAGACCACATGAGACCGGTTTTCGTCTTGCCCCGGCAGTTTGATGGCAAACTCGACCCGGTTCGCAGAATCATGCTTGGTGGCGACATTGACGGCGTACTGTTCCGGGCTCAGGATCTGCTCCAGGAGGCTGCCCAACTGGATCTCCCCGAAGGTCCCCCGCGTCTTTATATTAGTCAGGACTTTTTTCAGATCCCCTACGCCGGCAGCCAGGGTCTGCATCTCCCCCAATCCCTTTTGTACCATCTCCAGGCGTTCACTGACCAGGCGGAAGGATTCACCGAGGCGCTTTTCCAGAGTATCCTGGAGCTTCTCGTCTACGGTTGTTCGAATCAGTTCCAGTTGGCGGTTGTGGTCCTCATGAAGGTTTCTCAGGTGGAGATCAACGGTTTCAAGTATCTTGTCGAGCTTTTGAATGCTCTGGCTTGTGAGGGTGGTCAGTTGCTGAGAGAAGATTTCTAATTGACCTTTTTGCGCCGTGGCGTTCTCCGTGACCCTGTTGAGGAGGGATTCGTTAAAATCCTTCAGGCTTCGTCCAATTTCTTCCCTGTTTCTGGCCATGTCTTCCCGGAATGCTCGTTCCGCCCGCTCCAGATTCTTCTCTATGTTACCCAGTCGACCGTTTAGATCAGTAACGGTCGCTTTTGATGTCCTGAGCAGGATGATAACGAGCAGGGCCAGGACGGTGATATTCAGGGCGATCAGCAAATAGAGGAGGGTCGTGGTCATGATATGGCTCCAATCAGTGAATGGTTCTGTTTAGAGGAATGTCGTCAATATTGTCAATATCTTTTACAATGAATTGGTGAGGGATTATCGTTGACTTGCTCCGGGAGTTTCGATACCATCGCCGAGATTCATATCTTTGTTCAAACTTTCTTAGGGCGGCAATAAACAATGAAGAGGAAGCCTATTATATCCGCAACCGTTGATGACGTGGTCCTGATACGGCCTAAACACGGAGGGAACCGGCGATATCTGTCCGACGCCGCCGGGATACCCCTGGAAAAGCTGCTGGATTTTTCCGCCAACATCAATCCCCTTGGGTTTCCGGAAGGTTTCCGGTCCCTCATCAGTGGGCGGATTGAAGAGGTACGCCATTATCCTGATCCCGATTGCGCAGGTCTTGTCGTGGCCATTTCCGCCCGCTACGGGATCCCCCCCGAGGAAATCGTTCTCGGCAACGGTTCCACGGAGATCCTCTACGCCCTGCCCAGGGCGCTTCCGAAAGGGCGGGCCCTTATCCCTGTCCCTTCCTACGCCGATTATGTGACCGCATCGGAACTGGTGGGCATGCCGGTGGAGAAGGTTTTTCTTGGCGAAGATAATGGCTTTGCCCTGGAAATCGCCGGCCTTGAAAAACTTCTCCATGGCGATGAAATCGTTTTCCTCGGCCAGCCGAATAACCCCACCGGTCTTAGCTGCGATGCCGAGGCGATCCGGGAGACGGCCCGGCGACACCCGGCAAGTCTTTTTGTCGTCGATGAGGCCTTTGCCGATTTTGTCGCCGGGATGGACCGACTCCTTGTGCAGCGCCCCGCGAACGTCATCGTTCTTTGTTCGTTGACCAAGTTTTTCGCCGTTCCCGGTCTCCGCCTTGGCTTTGCTGCGGGTTCTACCGATGTTATCGGTAAAATAAAGAAGCTGATTCCACCATGGTCCGTCAATGTCTTCGCCCAGGCCGTGGGCGAGGCGGCCTTGCCTGATGACGACTACCGGATACGGACCATCGGGCTTGTCAATGAACAGCGTCGATATCTTATTGAGGAACTGGGGGCGATATCAGGTTTTCATGTCTATCCGGGGCAGGCCAACTTTCTTTTAGTGCGGACTGACCGTCAGGATATGGATGCCCCTGAACTGGCCCGGCGTTTACTGAAGAAGGCGATCGCCGTGCGGATCTGTGATAATTTCCCCGGCCTCGACAATCGCTTTTTCCGGATTGCCGTGCGGAACCGGGAAGAGAATGATTTGCTCCTGGATGCCCTCCGGGAAGTCCTGGCCATTACCGCAAAAGCAGTGCGCAAGGCTCGCAAGCCGGCCATCATGTTCCAGGGGACCAGTTCCAATGCCGGCAAGAGCATCCTTTCCGCCGCTCTGTGCCGGATTCTTCTCCAGGACGGTTACCGGGTGGCGCCGTTCAAATCCCAGAACATGTCCTTGAATTCCTATGTGACCCGCGATGGCGGAGAGATGGGGCGGGCCCAGGTGGTGCAGGCCCAGGCCAGCCGCCTTGATCCCGATGTCCGGATGAATCCGATCCTCCTCAAGCCGAGCAGCGATACGGGAGCCCAGGTGATCGTCATGGGAAAGCCCGTGGGAAATATGGATGTGAACGCCTATATCAATTATAAGCCGGAGGCCTTTGTGGCCGCCCAGGCTGCCTACGACTCCCTGACAGAGGAATACGACGCGATTGTACTGGAAGGGGCCGGGAGCCCCGCCGAGGTGAATCTCAAACATCACGATATCGTCAATATGGCCATGGCCCGTTATGCTCGGGCAACCGTCCTTCTGGTGGGCGACATCGACCGGGGGGGCGTTTTTGCCTCCTTTGTGGGGACAATGGAAGTGCTGGCCGAATGGGAGCGGAGCCTGATTGCCGGCTTTGTGATCAACCGTTTCCGGGGTCAGGAGGCCCTCCTCAAAGAGGCCATTGACTATACGTATCGCCACACGGGAAAGCCAACCTTCGGCGTGGTTCCCTACATCCACCGCCTCGGGCTGCCGGAGGAAGACTCGGTGACCTTCAAAAGCGGCCTCCTGGATACAGCGCCTCGGGAGGGAGAAGCGGTGGAGATTGCCGTCTTGGACTTGCCCCATATCTCCAATTTTACCGATTTTGACCCTTTCCGGATCGAACCGGATGTTTCTCTGCGCATCGTCAGATCAGCTAAGGAAATAGGGAGTCCCGACGCCCTGATCCTGCCGGGAAGCAAGAACGTCATCGCCGATATGGCCTATCTGGAAAACAACGGCCTGGTGCGAGAAATAAAGCGCCTGGCCGGGGAAGGAAAGACGGAATTGGTGGGAATATGCGGCGGATTTCAGATCCTTGGCAAGGAGATCGCCGATCCCCACGGCCTTGAATCCAAAGGAGAAACAACCCTGGCGCCCTTGGGGTTGCTTAATTTCCCGTCACCCGCTTTAACATCTGCCGGGAAAAAGTCTGCCGGAAAGAC
This sequence comes from Syntrophus sp. (in: bacteria), assembly GCA_025355725.1. Lineage (GTDB taxonomy): Bacteria > Desulfobacterota > Syntrophia > Syntrophales > UBA8958 > UBA8958. The sequence continues at coordinate 12,961 of JANXZC010000031.1, read as the reverse complement.
CACGGTGGGCCTGGGCCTCCTCCCCGTGACGACGACCCTGGCCTGGGAGAAAACCCTGAAATGCGTAAAAGGAAGGCATGTGGAATCGGGGCTATTTGTCAAAGGCTATGAGATTCACCACGGCCGGACGGCGGGAGCGGGAAACCATCCGGCCTTTTTCCGGGAAGACGGGGAAATAATCGGGGTTCAATCGACTGACGGCCGCACCTGGGGGACCTACCTCCACGGGGTCTTCGACGACGACGCCTTCCGGCGCTGGTTTATCGACGGGCTCCGCCGCCGTCGCTCATTGGCGCCTCTGGGAAAGATCCTCGCCGTCTATGACCTGGAACCGGCCTTCGACCGCCTGGCGGAGATTGTCCGGCGCAGCCTCGACATGGAAAAGATCTACCGTATCATGGGATTGAAATAATGAAGCCAAATGCGCCCCGCATAATCCTGTTTACCGGCGACGGCAAGGGCAAGACAACCGCGGCCCTGGGGATGGTCCTGCGCGCCAGTGGCCATGGCCTGAAATGCCTCATCGTTCAGTTTATCAAGGCCGCCGGGGAAACGGGAGAACTAAGCGCCTGCCGTAATCTGCCCGGAGTGGAGATACTCCAGGCCGGTTTGGGATTTATCCCCGATAATAAAACAAATCCTGCATTCGCGGCGCATCAGCAGGCGGCCCAGGAGGGCCTCAAAAAGGCGACGACGGCCATTGCCGACCGCAACTATGATCTGGTTGTGATGGATGAGGTCTGTCTGGCCGTCACAAAAGGTCTCTTAACCGAGGAGGCAGTCATAGAGTCAATAAATGAGGCCGGACCGGAGGTGGTTATCGTCATGACCGGTCGCCATACCCCGGAAGGTTTGATTAGCCTGGCCGATACAGTAACGGAAATGACCATGATCAAACATGGATACATTGCCGGTTGGCCCGCTCAGAAAGGTGTCGAGTTCTAGGCAATAAATCCAGGGAAGGCAAAATGAAGCGACCGTTCATATTATTCAATTTACTGATCATCGTGTTTACCCTGTCCTGCCCCGCTTATGGCGGGTCTGCCTCCAGAAATGTTTCCGGGGATTTCGATTTCTATGTCCTCGCCTTGTCCTGGTCTCCCGATTTCTGCGCCGGGCAGGGCGGCAAGGATTCCGAGCAATGCGGTCCGGGAAGAAATCCCGGTTTTGTCCTCCACGGGTTCTGGCCCCAGTATCAAAAGGGATTTCCTCAAAATTGTACTTCCGTCCCGTTTCCGTCCCCTCTCAAACGGGAATTCCCCGGCCTCTTCCCGAATGACCGCCTCTATGCCCATGAATGGCGCCGTCATGGGACCTGTTCCGGCCTCTCGCCCAGGGAGTATCTTGCTGTGGCGCAGAAACTAAAGCAGGCCGCTCCTCTACCCCCGCGATACCGCAATCTGCGTGAACCGGTCCGTACAAACACGGCGGACCTCAAGAAGGAATTCAAGGCGCTGGACGCCGGCTTGCCGGATAACGGTGTGGCCGTGTTCTGTTCCGGATCGGGCCGTTTTCTGAAGGAGATCTTTCTATGCTATAACCGCCAGGGGAAACCGGCGGCCTGTAGTCCCGAAATCATGACCAAAAGCGCCCAGAGCTGCCGCCAGAGCGACTTTCTGATCCGCCCCGGCCGTTGACCTATTGAAACTTGTCCGGTTCTATTGTGCCTGAGAAAAGGCGATTTTCCTGAATGGTTGAATCCACCATTATCGCCTAACAATTTAATCTCAATAAGAAAATCAGATTATATTACGTATAGAAAATACAACTCTACACATAAGCTGATCGGATTTGATCATTGAATGCGGGTGGAAAGGTGCAAGTATTTGACGGCAATATTTTTGTTCAAATTGCCCCCCCACAGCTTTCTGTAAGAGAGCAACCGTTAATTTTCAAGGGCACGCGATATTTGCAACAGTATTGATTTTGGGGCTACTATCTTATGACAGCACTATGGCCTTAATCGCTTCCAGAAAACAGTCCATTTCCTCATCGGTTCCAATGGTTACACGAATGAAGTTGTCAATTTTAGGCTTATCAAAATACCGAACGAGAATGCCTTTTCCCCTCAGACTTTGAAATAGGACATGTCCGGGGCATCGCTTGCTGCTGATAAAGATGAAATTTGCCTGCGAAGGAATCACCCTAAAGCCCATTTCCGTAAGTCGAGCGGATACACGTTCACGGCTCTTCATGATTTTTGATCTTGTTTCCTGAAAATAATTGTCATCTTTGATTGCTTCCCGTGCGCCAGCCAGGGCCAGACGATCAACCGTATATGAATTAATCGAATCTTTGACCCGAATTATTCCTTCAATCAGATCTTCATTACCCAAGGCGTACCCCACCCGCAATCCCGCTAGTGAATGTGATTTGGATAGAGTCTTGATAACCAGCAAATTTGGATAATCATTGATCAGCTTTACCGCAGATCGGCCGCCGAAGTCTACGTAGGCCTCATCAATAATGACCACACTGTTTTTGTTCCGGCTGAGTACCGCTTCTATAGCTTTTACGGTAACACCTTTTCCGCTGGGTGCATTGGGATTGGCAATAATAATCCCACCATTGTCCTGATAGTATCCTTCCTCGGGAATATTAAAGTCATCATCCACGGTAATAAGACGGTAGTTGATATTAAAAAGAGCGGCGTAAACGGGATAAAAGCTGTAGGTTATTTCGGCGAAAAGAACAGGTTTACCTGCCGGTTCAAAGAAGGCCGGGAATGAAAAGGCCAATAGCTCGTCGGAACCGTTGCCAATAAAAACATTGTTTTTCCGGAGTTGGTAGTATCCGGCAATTGTTTCTCTCAGTTCCTCTCCCATCGGGTCCGGATAAAGCCGCAAGGTTTCATCGGCTGCATGCTTAATTGCCTCGATTACCCGGGAAGAAGGCGGATAAGGATTCTCATTCGTGTTCAGTTTAATGTATTTCCGGTCTTTCGGTTGTTCCCCGGGGGTATATGGTTTGATGTTTTTTACCTTATTACTCCAGTATCTGCTCATAAAAACCATCCATTCTTTTTAGGAAATCATTAATATATCCAGAAATAAAATAGAAGATATTACCAAAAATATCCATTTTTATTTTTACCTGCAAGCGCCGTTTCTTTCGAATAGAAATCCGTAAATTCTGATTGCCAGTTGTCAATGATTGAAGTATTGAACATCAATCGTTGAATAGGGGATATTTACATGCATGCCATGCTTAATAGAGTATTAATTCTTCTGTTTATCTTGCTCATTTCTGCAACTAACTGTCTGTACGCACAACCTATACCTGAATCAGCCGGGATAAGATTAATCTCATCCTTTGAAGGGGGTAAACATTACCGGAGCGGAAAATTTAATATACTGGCTCTCCATGGCAGTTATCATCAGATGGGGCGCCAATATGGATACCTGTTAAGCGGTGAATTAAAAAGCCTGTATCAAAATGCCGTTGTGGAATATTTCCAAAAGGACAAAGGCCTTTCTGCCGACGCTATGAAAAAGACGGCAACATCTTTGTATCAGTTTTATCCCCAGCGTTTTAAAGATATCATCACAGGCATGGCGGAAACTTCCGGGCTTTCCTTAGACGAGCATATTACGCTCAATGCCATTGAGGTTTATGGCTCGATGTCGGGATGCTCGGGAATCATTGCCTGGGGGGACTATACAAATAATAAACCCCTTATTGCGGGAAGGAATTATGATTGGTTTGATAAATATGTTGAATTTGCACAAACTCTCACCGTAACCGTATTCAATCCCGATTCAGGAATTCCCAACGCGATCATTACCTTTACCGGTGTCATTTACGCGACTACCGGATTGAATGCAGAAGGTATATATCTGCAACTCAATAACGGCCTTTCCTCCGGCGGTACCCTCAGTTATTCGAATCGTGTGCCGGCTATCGTCAGTCTGTTGGCTTCTCTCAACGATTATGGCAGCATGGATCAGTTAGACGCTTTTTTCAATACAACCAGAACAGACTTTGCCTTCATCATTAATGCGGCCGACAAGTCACGGGGAATCTCCTATGAATGGGCGCCGTTTGAACATCGCCGACGAAGCGGTGAAACGGAAGGACTGCTGGTAGCGACCAACCATTTTACCGACCCATCGTGGGGAATTGTGCTGCACGACAATGCCGGTTTTGAAACGGTCCGCAGACAGGAAAATCTGCTTGCCCTGGGACATAAAAACAAGGGTAAAATTAATGTTAAGATCATGAAGGAGATTCTGGATACTCCCATGAATGATGGCGGGGCAACTTGGCCTATCGGAGGCAGTATCCGCACGGCATATCAAATTATTGCCGTACCGGATTCTTTGCAGATATGGTTAAAAGTCCCAGGTTTTCAGGATTGGACAGGCGTTGAATTGAAAAGCCTGTTTAGAAAATAGGCGGCGACAACCTTGTTTATGATTGAGGGGAAATAAGGGGGAATCTCGGAGATTGCCTATCGCTTGTTTCCATTAAAAAGTAGTTGATGCCTCTCTGCAGAGTTGAAGAGCCGGACAAGAAGGGGCCACCTGAGCAGTCCGTAGTTGCGACTGACATCCACTATTTGAAAGTACTCACTGATCCGGCCGAACCAGCATAGAAATTGGTTCAAAGGATCCTTGCGGGTCGTTAAAAATGGGGCCGCCGAGAGCGGGGTGGTGGTGGTTTTCTGTCGGTGGTTTGCCGTCTGACTCGGGGGAGGCTTTTCTTAGCTGGATAGACAGCTACCGGCTTGGTCAGCATTTCATCGTCGGGTTCGATACAGTGCAGTTCCCGTCCCATGAACGCCTCAATAGGGGCGATGTAAAAGGCGTCGCCCTCGTCGGCAAAGCTCACGGCGGTGCCGCTGGACCCCGCCCGGCCGGTGCGTCCGATGCGATGCACGTAGTCTTCGGGATCATGGGGCAACGTAAAGTTGATGACGTGATCCATCCCCTCGATGTGAATACCCCGGCCGGCTACATCTGTAGCGACCATGACCCGGATTTTTCCGCTCTTGAAATCATCAAGCCGATGAATCCGGCTTCGCTGGGGGATGTCGCCGGATAGTTCGGAGCAGTTGATGCCGTAACGGGTCAGCCGTTCGGCGAGACGCCTGACCTCGTCTTTCCGGTTACAGAAGACCAGGACCCGCTCCAGGTTCTCTCTGGTAATGATGTTGAAAAGAAGGTCAAATTTCTGATGCTCCGTCACAATGTAAACGATCTGATCCACCGTGTCGACGGCTACCTGCTCCGGTGCGATTTCCACTGTTACCGGGTTGACGGTCCATTGGGAGGCGAGACGGGTAATTTCCCCGGTCAGGGTGGCGCTGAAAAGGAGGGTCTGGCGCTTTTCTCGGGGCGGGGTGCTGTGGATGATCATGCGGACGTCCGGGATAAAACCCATATCAAGCATCCGGTCGGCCTCGTCAATTATCATTACCTCGACCTTTCGCAGTGTTATGTCGCCGCGCCGTTGAAAGTCCAGTAATCTTCCCGGTGTGGCCACCATTATATCTACGGGACCGGCGGCCAACTGTAGGCGCTGTTTATCGTAATCCATCCCGCCAAACACGGAAATGATCTTTAGCCCGCAGTATTTGACGAGTTGGCGGGCCTCCTCCGAGATCTGGAGCACCAGTTCCCGGGTAGGGGCAAGGATCAGTACCCGGGGTGTTCCGTGGGGTCTGTCTCCTGGGTGGGGATGATTAAGAAGCCTCGTAATGACGGCGATCAGGAAGGCAGCCGTCTTTCCCGTGCCGGTTTGGGCTCTGCCGCTGGCATCTTTTCCCGAAAGGGTGCTGGGAAGGATTTCCGCCTGGATCGGGGTGCAATACTGAAAGCCGAGATCGCTAATGGCGTGCATCAGCGGGTTGGGAAGATCGAAGTCGTGAAACCTGGTTTTGCCCTCAACGGAGGGAATCTTGAACTGCCTGGGGTCCCAGCGTTCCTCCATGATTGGGGAATCGGCAAGAGCGGGTGAATCTTCGGTGGAAACGGTTTGTTTTTTCCTTTTTCGGGGTGGGCGACGGTGGGGTGGGCGTTTTTCCTGATCGGGAAGGGGTGATGCCCCCTCGGATGCTGTGGCGGATGCTTCCCCTTCCGATGTTCTTGCATAGGTACCTGAAGTTACATTTGTCTCTGTTTCGGTCATATGAATGTTTTCTCTCTTCCGGCAACGGAGAATTAGCTGCCCGGTAATATACGTGACTTATGACATAGCATAAACTTATCCGGCCAAAGATAGCAAGAAAAAACGCAACAGGGGCAGCAGCGCTTTGCACAAAAGACTTTACTATCGAGCAAAGCGTTGCTAAAAAAGCCCCAGGAGAAGGAACAATGATTCCATGTATTGTAATTGCCGGGACCCACAGCGGCGTCGGGAAAACCTCGGTAACCCTGGGGCTGATTGCCGCTCTGAAACGGCGGGGGCTGCGTGTCCAGACCTTCAAGGTAGGGCCGGATTTCCTTGATCCCTCCTATCATGCGGTGGCCTCGGGGCGCCCCGCCTATAACCTCGATGGTTGGATGAGCAATCAGGAATATGTAGCCCGCTTGTTTTCCCGGGTGAGCGCGGACGCTGACATTTCCATTATTGAGGGCGTCATGGGATTATTCGACGGGGCCTATCCCGATTCCATTGCCGGGAGCAGCGCCGAGATTGCTTTGTGGCTGAACTCTCCGGTTATTCTGGTGACCGATGTCTATGGGATGGCCGGAAGCATTGCGGCTCTGGTCAAAGGATTTGCGACCTTTCATGAAGGGGTCCATATCGCCGGCGTCATTGCCAATGCCTGTGGATCGCGGCGTCATGCCGAGTTGTTGGGAAAAAGCCTGGAAAGCTCAGGTGTATCAAAACTCGTGGGGGCGATCGAAAAGGGCGGTCTGCCCGCCCTGTCGAGTCGCCATCTGGGACTGGTTACGGCGAATGCCAAGAATCTTTCGCCCTTGTTCCTCGACGCCCTGGCCGATGCTGTGGAGCGTCAGGTTTCCCTCGATGATATCCTGCGGATCGCCAATAGCGCCGGTTTGTTTTCCCTCGGGAGCAATCAGGACATCCCTGAAGAAGGGGTTCAAGGGTCATCATACACAGAGGCGGTGAAAAATTCAGAGGGAACATCGGACGAGAAGGCTATTCGTATCGGCGTCGCCAGGGATGAGGCATTTCACTTCTATTATCAGGGTTTGTTCGATGAATTTACTAAGCGTGGTTGCATCGTGATTCCTTTTTCGCCTCTCCGGGAGGTGAAACTTCCCGCCGGGATAGACGCCCTTTACATAGGCGGCGGCTATCCGGAAGAGTATGCCGAATCATTGGCGGCCAACGAGACCATGAAAGAAGACATTCGCAACTTTGCCAACTCGGGCCGGCCAGTTTATGGAGAGTGCGGGGGATTGATGTACCTGTCCGAAGGGATTGAAACCAGGGACGGCATTTCCTACCCGATGGTCGGTCTTGTCCCGGCAAGGACAAGGATGCTTGACCGAATCAAATCCTTGGGTTATGTAGAGGTCATCCTCAGTGAGGACAGCCTCTGGGGAAAGAAAGGTGACATCATCCGGGGGCATGAATTTCATTATTCGGAACTGCTGGTGACTCCGGCGGGCAATGAAGGGTGGCGGCCCGTCTATGATATGACCTATCGGCGTACCAATATGGTTTATCAGGAGGGATTTCAAAAGGGGAATATCCTGGCCAGTTACATCCACCTCCATCTTGCCGGCAGACCGGCGGCCCTGGAGGCGTTTCTGGTCTTATGCAGGAAGTTCCGATGAAACAGCTCACGTGGTTACGCCCAATAACGAAAGAAAGAACGGATTATGTTTCAACATGGATGATAAAAAAGACTTAAAAAAATCCTTGATTCACAGCCTCTACGAAAAACCGATGAGCGGGGCGGATATCGAGACCCGCTCTTTTGCCATCATCGACGGTGAGGCACCGGCTCACCATTACTCTCTTCAGGAATGGGGAGTGGTCCGCCGGATGATCCATACCGTCGGCGATTTTGGCATCCTGGGGGATGTACGGTTTTCCGCCGCCGCGATCACGGCTGCGGAGGCGGCCTTGAAGAAGGGCTGTCCTCTTTATGTGGACTCCAACATGATCCGCAATGGTCTGTCTCTGGAGCGCCTGCGCTCCGTGTATCCACAATACAGGAAAGAGCAGATTCACTGCTATATTGCCGACGATGACGTTGCCCGCGAGGCACGGGAGCAAGGACTTCCCCGCTCGTTATTTGCCTTGCGCAAGGCTAAGGCGGTTCTTGACGGTGGTATCGCCGTTTTTGGCAACGCCCCGGTGGCCCTGCTGGAACTGAATCGTTTCATCATGGAAGAGGGGCTGCGTCCCGCCCTGGTCGTGGCCATGCCGGTGGGATTCGTCCATGTGATCGAAAGCAAGGAGGAACTCATGTCTCTCGGCGTCCCCTATATTACCCTGACAGGGCGTCGGGGAGGAAGCCCGCTGGCGGTCAGCGTCATCCACGCCTTGTGTTCCCTGGCGGCATAACCGTTTTCCAGCAAGAAAATGAAGTCTGAATGGAATAAAGAAATAAAATGCTTAGGGGTATATTTACGGATGAACAATAAAGAAGCAGTTATTCTCATGGGACACGGAAGCCGGGTTCCCGGGGCAGGGGAGGGTATGGAAAAAGTTGCCCAATGGCTGAAGGAAAAGCGTCCCGGGGCGGTGATTGAAATCTGTTACATGTCTGAGCTTGGTCCACACTTCCAAGAAATTCTTGAGAAATGTGTCAGGGAGGGGGCGGATAAAGTCATCGTCATGCCCTATTTCCTTCACCTGGGGATCCATCTTCGCGAAGATATCCCGGCCATGATGGAGACGGAAGCAAAAAAATACCCCGGTTTGACCCTCATTCTCGGCAGGCATCTGGGATTTGACGAGTCTCTTGCGGAGTTGGTAGGCAAGCGCCTGGACGAGTCCCGGGAATTGAACGATATTCGGGAACGGAAGCATTCATAAGGGGGCTATATGGATTTTCTTTATTTCGTTGTAAATGAGCAGTCGCATTTGACCCGATATCTACGCTATCTTCTACTCCTTTTGGGGGCAGCAATGGCGATTGCCGGCTGCGCAACCCCTTCCCCCCGCCTGCAGCCCTCCGGCCTGAATACGACCTTCACCGTTGCGGAAGATGCACCTTTTGCAACATATCTTCATAAAACCCGGGAGATGATCGTTAAGGGCCGGGTGGATATCCATGATGACAACCGGGAGGTTGTCTTGAAGGCCAACATGCCTTTTGAACTGCGGCCCGACGAAGGGAACTTCCCGAAAGGAAAAGATGGAAAATACGGTCAGGGCATCCTGCTCATTCATGGCCTTTCCGATTCGCCTTACCTGCTTCAGCCCCTCGCCCGTCACCTTCAAAAACAGGGTTTTTTCGTCCGGGCGATTCTCCTGCCCGGGCACGGGACCGTGCCTGGAGATCTGCTTGGCATCCGCTACCAGGAGTGGATACGGGCTGCCCAATACGGAATCCGGTGCATGAAAGGGGAGGTTACGGATCTCTTTCTGGGCGGATTTTCCACCGGCGCCGCCCTGAGCGTCCTGGAAAGCTTGAAAGATAAAGAAATCAAAGGATTGATTCTGATCTCTCCCGCCCTGGCAGTCAGGGACAGGATAATTGCCCTGGCGGGGATGCTCAGCGGGGTCAAGGACTGGGTCGGTGATATTCAGGATGATGTGGATTACGTCAAATATGAAACCTTTGCGGTGAACGCTGCCTATCAGATATATCTGTTAACCATGGAGATCGACGCCCTTCTCGATCAGGGCAGGCGCATCGAAGCTCCCGTCTTTGCTGCCCTGTCCAGGGAGGATATGACCATTGATCCGGACCGGGCCCTCTTTGTCCTGGAGAAATACGCCCCTTCACCCCGGAATGTGCTGGTGGTCTATGGGAAAAACCCACAGATGGCGGGAGGGGTGTCCAGCGGGAATATTCACTATGAGACCAGCTTTCTTGCCGACAAAAAAGTGCTGGATTTTTCTCATGTCGCCCTGCCGATACCCTGCGATGACCGGCATTACGGCGACCTGGGCGGATACAAAAGCTGCCTCCATTACCGGAATGACCAGGAGAAAAGAAGGACGTGCCTGATGGGCGATTCAATATGGAGGGGGGAGATCTCCGGCGATAATCTGCAGGCCTATACAGTCCGCCGTTTGACCTGTAATCCGAAATATGATGGGATGATCGAAAAGCTCGACCAGTTTCTCAGAACCGTTGACCAATAAAGAGCCCCACTGTTTGACGCCCCCCTTCGGCGAAGCCGTAAGCGAGATAAGCCGGGCCGATGAAGGTGTTGGCCCCGACAAAGACGCTGCCTGCATAGATGAGGGAACTTAAGGTAATGTCGCTCCGGTTCTGCCAGGCGCCGCCCGCTTCGGCGGAAAAACCCAGATATAAAGCCGTGTGGAAATCACCCAGCCCCACCGTGCCCATGTTCCGGTAGCATATGATTTCGGCAAGCCCAACGTGCTGACCGGACAGTTCATCGGGCCTGTATCCGGAAAGATTCATGAAACCGCCGATAGTATAAGAGTCCTGAATCTCTCCGTTCCCATCAATGACGCCTCTGTAGAAAATCTTTGGGATAACGGTTATCTTGCCCCACGTTTTTGCAGTCAACCCGCCGATGTCAATACCGGCAAATTTGTTGTCCGACCCCATCTCAGGAATACCGGAGATCAGCTTGGCCCCACCGGCGGCCCCTCTGAGAGGGAAATTGAAGTCGTCCAGGGTGTTATAGGAGAAAGACGAAGTTATTCCGCCTATATTAAAACTTTCCGTTGGCCATAGGGTTGGATCGCCGACGTTGAGACGGGTGGCGCCGTAACCCCGGAAGAGGCCCAGTCGGAATTCCCCCCAGTTTCCAAACGTCCGCCCCATATCCAGACCGCCAAGCAGTTCCTTGATCCGGTACTCGGCGATAACATTCCCGCTGTTGGAGTCGAAGACATTGGCATTCCACTCCCGGTAGTCAATGCGGGGGGCGATAAAATAGCGCGTCCCAAAGTCCAAGGGTTGATAGAATTCACTGAATAAACGGGGGAGATCGCCGATTTGCAATTGATTTCGCCATTCGGCGCCGAGGGAATTGATTTCCGTTCTCGTAATCCGTCCCCCGATGGTATAGCTGTTTTCACCCTTAAAATCGTCGGCCAGGCTCAGACTGAAGCGCAGGTAAGTGGGGCCCCATGATTTTTCCGCGGGATCGAAAATCAGGCCCGTCTTGCCGTCTTTCTTTTCGAGGTGAAAATCGACCCGCTCAAAGGTATCGAGACCATAGAGGCGGTTAATATCTTTATTGAGGGTTTCCAGGTCAAGCTTTTCCCCGGCCTTTGTTTCTATCTGGGCCTCAAGGACCTTGGGGGAGACTTTGGATCTATTCTCCACTATGGTGGGGATGCCGGTCATCTGTTTCAGCTTGGCGCTTAAATCCAGATTGATATCATCGGCATTCTTCCCTTTCGTCGTCGTCATGATTTTGGCGCCGGCGGGAATTGTTTGGGGTTTTATTTCAACCTTTACATAGTCAATCTTTGGCAGCTCTACCGGCTGCTGCCGCTGATGGGCCAGATAAGCCTGATAGTTTTCGGGGGGTACTGCCAACCGGGCCAGGCGGTCGGTAAGCTTTTTTGCCGTATCCTGCCCGATATTCATGGCTTCGGCGATTTTTGAGAAATCGGTGGTCCCCAGATTGCCAAGTTGAGGCTGGATGAGGATATCCTCCGGTTTAAGGGTCTGCAACTGGGCCTGGACGTTTCTCTGAATAAGAATAGTCATGACCTGAGCCGTGATGCTGGTCGGGGAATTCAACCCCTCCCTCGTCCGGAGAGGGGTCCCGATATCGACGACGATCAGGATATCCGCTCCCATGCTTCTGACTACATCGACGGGGAGATTATTGGCAATGCCGCCGTCAACGAGCATCTTTCCCTTGATTTCCATGGGGGCGAATATGCCGGGGATGGACATGCTGGCCCGGATGGCCTCGGAGAGGTCCCCGGCGCCGATAACCACCGCCTGTCCCGTTTCGATATCGGCGGCCACGGCCCGAAAAGGGATATGGAGCTTGTCAAAGTCATTGATGCCCGAAGTATGGAGGAGCATCTCTTTCAGGAGCAGATTCAGATTCTGCCCCTGGACAAGGCCCTTGGACGTGGTTAAGCGACCGTCCCGAATGCCGAGATTCAGATCAATTTTATAGGCCTGGCTGTCCTCTTTACGTCGGAATGAGAGCTTGTCGGCGGTCTGTTTGTCCGTAAAGGCCTCGTTCCAGGGAATACTGGTAACGAGCTTTTCCAGATCGGCAGGAGAAGCGCCTGCCGCATAGAGGCCGCCGACGATGGCCCCCATGCTGGTTCCGGCGATACAGTCGATGGGTACTCGCATGCTTTCCAGGACATTCAGGACGCCGATATGGGCGATCCCCCGGGCCCCCCCGCCGCTCAGGACCAGGCCAATGCGGGGACGTTTGTCTGCCTGGGGTTCTGCACTGTGACTGTAACCTGCGGAAAAGAAGATCAGGGCGGGTAAAAGGATTAAGAACCTCCCCCAGCGAGACGAAGAGCATAAATGGCGCATTTTGTAAGTCATCAAAATGATTCGGAGCGACCTTTTCCTAATATTCCTGACGGTTCGGAGTAACCGACCCTGACAAATTTGTCAATCATTTAATATTTCATTGTGTTATGGGTGTGAGACAAATATATAATCAGCTTGACATTAAATTTCGCATCCGTTAATCAATTCAGAAGTAGAAATGCACGTCTCTCCCTGCAAGAAATTTTAGGAAACAAGCATGATGGATAATTGTTGAGTGCCACGACATCGTTAACGGAAAAATGTGCCAGCACATCGTAAACAAAGTTCTTTGACAAATGAATAGTCACCACGTGTCATTCTATGAACACCAAATCAAATTCGGAGGTGTCCATGGAAGACGAAACAAAG
>JANXZC010000027.1 GCA_025355725.1 Syntrophus sp. (in: bacteria) | reverse complement strand
GATAGAAGGCGACAGAACCATGTTTACCTGGGTTTCCGCCTCCGAAGGTGAGCGTTTTGCCCAGGTCATCAAAGGGGTGACCGCAAAGATCCAGGCGCTGGGGCCTGCGAGCAAGCTGGTAAAGAAACTTTAACAGGTGTGCGCGACGTTGAAGGGGTTTTTTGCCATTCATGCCGTTATGACGCCCCGCAGATGGCCGCGATCTTTTTGGTCTCTCCCGTAAGTACTTGATCCCAATGATGGAGTATCTTGACGGGATCAAATTCACGGCCCGGACCACGGAGGGAAGGAAACTGCTTTTCCATGATCATGCCTGAGGGCTTGCCAGAAAGATGGAAAACGGGGAACACTTTCGTCTATTCAGAATTCATGGTAGCCGATTCTCATGATCCTCCGCAACGAACTGATCACCGGCATAAAGGAATCCCTGCAGCGAAGCCGCGCCGTCGCCCTCGTCGGGCCACGGCAGTGCGGCAAGACTACGTTGGCGAGGGAATTGGTCTCCCCGGAATCACCCAACTACTTTGATCTTGAAAATCCCGTGGACCTGGCAAGGCTCGACGAGTCCATGACCGCCGGATGGATTATTTCTTGAAGCTTCTTCCCTTCCAGAGCATGTAAATAGCCGGGTAAATGACCAGTTCGAGAATCGTGGAGGTGATGACGCCGCCGACCATGGGGGCGGCGATCCGTTTCATGACATCGGCCCCCGTCCCGTGGCTGAACATGATCGGGATAAGGCCCGCCAGGATCACGCTCACCGTCATGATCTTGGGGCGGATCCGTTTCACGGCCCCGTACATGACGCTCTCCTTAAGATCGGCAAGAGTATGCATCTTTCCCTCTTTCTTCCATTTTTCATAGGCCAGATCAAGGTACAGGAGCATGACCACCCCGGTCTCCGCATCGAGGCCGGCCAGGGCGATAATCCCCACCCAGACGGCGATGCTCATGTTATAATTGAGCAGATAGAGGAACCAGAAGGACCCCACCAGGGAAAAAGGAACGGCGAGGAGGACAATCATCGTTTTCACCGTTGATTGCGTGTTCAGGTAGATAAGCACGAAGATGATGAAAAGGGTCAGGGGGATGACCATTTTCAGCCGCTCGTGGGTCTTGATCAGATGTTCATATTCCCCGCTCCAGGTGAGCCGGTAACCTTCGGGGATCTTGAGCGTCGCCGCCTTTTTCTTCGCCTCCTCCACGTAGCCGCCCATATCCCGGCCGGAAAAGTCAACAAATACATAGGCAGTAAGGAGTCCTTCTTCACTTTTGATGGCGGTGGGACCCTTGACGACCTTGAAATCAGCCACCTCGCCCAGGGGGATCTGCGTAAGCGGCGGCGCTGCCGCCATGCCTCCCGCTCCGGCGGCCGGCGCCGCCGGCCGGTTGGCAGTCATCATGACAGGCACGAGGACCCTTTTCAGTTGCTCCACATCGTTGCGCAGATTCCGGGGATAGCGGACATTGACGGGATACCGCGCCCGTCCCTCCACCGTTATTGTCAGGTTCATACCCCCAATGGCCGCCTGGATCACCTCACCCACATCGTCTACCGTGAGACCGTAGCGTGCCGCCTCTTCCCGCTTTATGGAAATATCGAGAAAATAGCCCGTCGTGACCCGCTCCGCATAGACGCTCCTGGTTCCGGGGATGTCTTTTAAATGATGTTCCAGGGCGAGACCGATCTTTTCGATCTCTTCCAGATTCGGCCCCAGGATCTTGACCCCGACGGGCGTCCGGATGCCCGTAGCCAGCATGTCGATGCGGGCCTTGATGGGCATGGTAAAGGAGTTGGCCACCCCGGGGATGGCCAGGGCGTCGTTCATCTCGTCCTTCAGTTTTTCCACGGTCATGCCTTTACGCCACTGCTCTTCCGGTTTCAGATTGATGACCGTCTCGAACATCTCCAGAGGCGCCGGGTCCGTGGCCGTCTCCGCCCGCCCGGCCTTGCCGAAGACCTGGGCGACTTCGGGTATTTTTTTTAGGATCCCATCCTGCATCTGGAGGAGGTTCCCGACCTCGGACACGGCCGCTCCAGGCAGCGTGACGGGCATGTAGAACAAAGTTCCTTCATAAAGGGGCGGCATAAATTCCGAACCCAGTTTCATAAACGGGTAAATCGTCAGGGCCATGATAAGAAGGGCGGCAATGATCACCGACTTCTGGAAACGAATGGCAAAATGTGCCACCGGTTCATAGAGCTTATGCAGGACCAGACTGATGGGATTCTTCTCCTCGGGGCGAATCTTCCCCCGGATGAGGAGGGTCATGAGCACGGGCGTCAGGGTCACGGCCAAAAAGGACGAGAAGAGCATGGCAAAGGTCTTCGTGTACGCCAGAGGCTTGAAGAGGCGCCCCGCCTGGGCCTGGAGGGTGAAGACGGGAAGGAATCCCACGGTGATGACGAGCAGGGAGAAGAAGAGGGACGGCCCCACTTCCTTAGCGGCTTCAATGATGACGTCTACCCGGCTCCCCGGCTCCCCCTCGTGTTCCCACTCCTCCAGTTTCTTGTGGGCGTTCTCCACCATGATGATGGCGGCGTCCACCATGGCGCCGATGGCGATGGCGATACCGGAGAGGCTCATGACATTGGCGGTGACGCCCAGGTAATACATGCTGATGAAGGCCATGAGCATGGCGATGGGCAAGGTAACGATTACCACCAGGGCACTGGGCAGGTGAAAGAGAAAGACGAGACAGACCACGCTCACCGCCACGGTCAACTTGATAATCTCATCTTTGAGGGTAGCCATGGAGCGCAGGATGAGATCCGAGCGGTCATAGGTCGTGACGATCTTCACCCCTTTGGGCAGGCTGGGCGCGATGTCCCGGTTGATCTTTTCCTTCACCCGTTCGATCACGGAGAGGACATTTTCCCCGAATCTGACGACCACAATCCCGGCGGCCACCTCGCCCCGGCCGTCCAACTCCGCGAGCCCGCGCCGGATTTCCGGACCCAGTTGGACGCGGGCCACATCCTTTAAATAGATGGGCGTGCCGCCGGGATTCGCGCCCACGGCGATATTCTCCAGGTCTTGCGGGCCCTTGATGTATCCCCGCCCCCGGATCATGTATTCCACGCCGGAGAGTTCCAGGACGCGCCCTTCCACATCCCGGTTGCTCTTTCTCACGGCCTCCATGACCTTCGTAATAGGAATGCTGTAGGCTGCCAGGCGGTTGGGATCGACGGTGATCTGATACTGCTTCACAAAGCCGCCGAGACTCGCCACCTGGGAAACGCCGGGGACGCTTTCCACGCCCAGTTTGATGATATAGTCCTGGATGCTGCGCAGTTCGGAGAGGTCATGTCCCCCCGTTTCATCGACAACGGCGTAGGAGAACCCCCACCCGAGGCTGGTGGCGTCGGGGCCGAGAACGGGATTTACGTCGGAGGGAATCTTGTTTTTCACCGCCTGGAGGTATTCCAGGATCCGGCTCCGGGCCCAGTAAATATCGGTCCCTTCCTCGAAGATCACGTAGATGAAGGAACTGCCCAGGAAGGAAAAGCCGCGCACGGCCTGAACCTTAGGGGCGGCGAGCAGGGTCGATGTGATGGGATAGGTAATCTGATCCTCGACAAGATCGGGACTCCGCCCGGCCCACTCCGTGTAGATGATGACCTGCGTATCGGAGAGGTCGGGAAGGGCGTCGAGAGGCGTGTTCTTCACGGCCCAATAGCCCCAGACAATGGCCAGGGCCATCATGAGAAAGACTGCGAATCTATTCCGGGCGCTTAGTTCGATAATTTTAGCGATCATAGGGCTAATACCTCTGTGGAATCATCGGCATAAGCATGACCAAGCAGAATCAAGAGCTCTGAAGGGCTGACAACTTTCAGAGGAAGGCTCGCGTCATCCTTAAATTTGTCAAAATCCTTTTTATCTCCCGTGACAAGATAATCGGCCCCGCTTATTACCGCCGATGCCAGAACAGGTGCGTCCTTGTCGACGATCCTGTTGAAATAGGGCTTTAGCGCATCCATGGTGGGTAGCGGTACAATCTCAAGCCGCAGTTTCGGGAGGTAGGAGTGATAAATATCCAGAATCGTCGGCAGCCGCTTTTTGATATTTCGTTCTATTTCCAGTAAGTTGTATTCACCGGTGACGCCTTTTAGGAAGGGCATATCCAGGCAAAGCAAATCGAGAATCACCCGCGGAGGACCATTGTCAGACAGCAGACCCGACAGGATCACATTGGAATCCAGAAATACCTTAATCGCTTTTTTTGCCATACAGATCCTGATAAAGGTTGTTGCGTTCATCATGGAGACCGGACATCAATTCATCCATGGAACAGCCTGATTGCCTCATGATGCGACGGATCTGCCGCCGGGCCTCATCCAGTTCCAGCCTCTTTGCTGAGAGGACAACCGAATCTCCCACGGGGATGATCGAGACGGTTTGCCCTTCATCAAGGTGCATCATGTCCCTGATCTTCTTGGGAATAGTCAACTGGCCACGCGATTTTATCTCTGCCGAGAAAGATTGCATAACAGTACGTTACTCCTTTCTTTAGAATTCTTATTTCAGAATATCAGAATTCAGCAATGGGCGCAAGGCCTGTTTACCGTACTTGATCTTTCAGGGGCTTCACGCCTTTGAGCTGAGCCTCGGAATCGATGAGAAAATTGGCCGCCGAAGCCACCCGGTCCCCGGCCTTGAGCCCCCGCAGGACTTCCACGGCCCCTTCGGCCCGCAGGCCGGTCCGGATCTCCCGGGGTTCGAAGACGCCGTTCCCCCGGTCCACATAGACCACCTGGCCCCTGCCCGTATCAATGACGGCGGCGTCCGGGATGGACAATCGTTTGCCGAGGCCGATCCGGATCTCCACGTTGGTAAACATCTGGGGTTTCATCTGGCCGTCCGCATTGGGCAGGGTCAGACGGACCTTCGCCGTTCGCGTTTCAGCGGCGATGACGGGGTAGATATAGTCGATCCGGGAAGACCATTCCCGGCCCGGAAAATAGCTGAGGGTGACGGAGACGGGCTGGCCGACCCGCACGGCGGCAAGCTCGTATTCATAGATGTCGGCGATGATCCAGAGTCGGGAAAGATCGGCCACGTCAAAGAGTTTTTCGCCGGGCATGATCCTCATGCCGGAAACGGCCATCTTCTGGGTAATGTGGCCGCTGACGGGACTATAGAGCGTAAGGGTCCGTAAGGGCTTTCCCGTTTTTTCGATCTCCCGGATCTGCTCGTCCGAGATATCCCAGAGCCGCAGCCGCTGCCGTGCGGCAGCAAGGGTGGCAGAGGCGTCTTTCCCCAGCATTTTTTGCAGGTCCGACGTGGCATCCGGCAATCCGTCCGGGGCCGCATGATCGTGGCCGTCCTGAGCTTTTTTACCGGTCTGCCGGCCGGCCCATTTCAGGGTATTGAGAAATTCCTGCTGAGTGGCCAGCAGTTCGGGGCTGTATATGTCCGCCAGGGGTTCCCCTTTCTTTACATAGCGCCCCGTATAGTCCACGTAGAGTTTTTCGATCCATCCTTCGACCTTGGCATTGATTGTCGCCTGGTTTCGTTCGTCCGTTTCGATCCGCCCGACCGTGCGGATGATCTTCTGCAGGGGCTTGGCGGACACCGTGACGGTCTTGACGCCGATGCGCTGCATCTGTTCCGCAGAAAGTTCGATCCGGGGAGCTTCTTCCACCGCTTCCCGGTCGGCAACCGTTTTGGGCGGCGGGGTTGCCGCGGCCTTGGGTTGTGGGGCGGCGGCTTTGGGCGGCGGGGCAGCGGGCGGCGCCGTATGTCCGGCATGGCCCTGGGCGTAAAGATTGAGGGGCGCCAAAAAAAAGATCGCTGCTGTTATGAACACAGTAAAACCTGTAACAGTCCTTGATGATCGGTTCACTTTTTTGCACCTCCCGCTGTCGCTTCCAGACCCTGCGTGATCGCATGGAGTCTCGCCATGGCCTTCTCCCTTTCCGTAAACTGTACCCAATACTGGTTCTCATACTCCAGGAGCGCCTTGACCCGGGAGAGGATCACAATGGCCTCCGTCTTGCCCGTGGCATAGCCCGAGAGGGCCGCTTCGACATCCTGGGCGTTTTTGGGGATCAGACCGTTCTTATACAGGTCCATGAGCTTGTCCGCCGACTTGACCATGGAAAGATTGTCCCGGACGGCGGCGTCAATCATGAGCTTGGTTGCTTCCAGTTCCTGCTTGGCCTGCGCCAGGGCGGCTTTGGCCTCCAGGACGGCCGGTTCCTGTTTCGTTTTGTAATATAGGGGGATATTGATCGTTGAGGCCAGGCCCCACATGTCCTTGTAAATGCCCGAACGGTTAAAATAGCCGGCGTTCACGCTGAAATCCGGGAAATAGTCCTTTTTGGCCAGCATAACCCTGGCGTTGGCGGCGTCGATCATCTTATTCCGGGACTTGATTTCAGGGGAGTGCCGGAGCGCCGTTTCCACAGCGACATCGGTTTCATGGAGAAAGAGCCGGTAGGGAAGATTTTCGGGCGGCCTTTCCAGCGGCGCTCCTCCTTGCCGGCCGATCGCCGCCCGCAGCATGGCTTCCAGGGACTGAATCTTTTGACGGAACATAGCCTCTTTTTCGAGGAGCATGTATTTCTCCGTCTGGGCCATGAGGACTTCCTGCTGCATCGCCTTTCCGGCGCTGTACCGGGCCAGGGCCTGGTCTTCGATGCGGACAAAAATATCCTCCCGATTCTTCAGGAGATCGATATTCTTGTGGGCCAGAAAGAGATCGTAATAGAGTTCCGTCACTCGCGACACGGTCTTGAGCTTCAGCAGTTCGTACATGGCCTCCTGGCTTTCGGCGTCCCGGGCCGCCATCTCGCCTTTCAGGGCGCGCTTGCCGGGGAAGAGAAACTGCTGGGACGCCCCGAACATCCACTGGGATCCCTGCTCCTCGCCGTAGCTATAGCGGTCGAACCCCTCGTTCTGGTAGCCGAATGTCAACTGGGGATCGGGAAGGCTTTTCGCCTGGGGAATCCGCTGTTTCGCCGCCTCGATCCTGGATTGAAAGGCCTGTATTTCGGGGCTGTTTTTCAACGCCTCGCCAACCAGGTCCTCCAGTTTCAAATCCTGCGCCAGGACGGGTGCCGCCAAGAGCAGCAGGATCTGAAAATATAGAATGAATTTCAAGTGCTTACTTGACATCCACATTGAGTTTCACCGCCTGCGCTTTTCCCGCTCGCGTAATCTTGACGGTTATTGCCCAGGGACCGGACATGGAGAAATCCACGACGGCATGGTACATTGTTCCGTGGAGCATGGCGTTTGTCTTATAATTCATGGCCGGCATTCCCGGCATGGCCGGCATCCCGTAATCAATAGCCACCTTGGCATCGGTAACGTCTTTGGAAGCACCGTCCTTGATCCCGACGATCATGTTATTCTTCCCCGTGACCGGCGGATTCTTGTCGATGGCGACTCGGACCGTGTACTCTCCGGCCTTTTTCGTCAGCTCATAATCCTTGGCATAAACCAGCCCCGCCGTCAGCAACAACACGCAAACAACTAACGCAATTCGTTTCATTTTTATCCCCTCCCCATATTGATTCCTGTTAATCTTTGCTTCTCGACAGCCGTCTTGCGACTGTTGATCTTTCCCTAATATATGGGCTAACTATATGAACAGAAATTTTTATTGTCAACTTATCAATCGTATTTAATTTTTATATTTATATTTGAATGTTGCTTCCCCTTTGCCTTCACGACCGTCAACATGTACGATAATCTTGTATGTACCATTAGCCGATGGACTGAATGACGCACCGTAATGATCCCCGCACCAGGGCGCCTTATCTGTTTTTTTCTTCCCCGCCGGACTGATGGTTGTGATCGTTACAGTGGTGTCTTTAATGATCTCTTTTGACGGCACGGCATTGATCATAACCATAATCGCCTGACTTTGCTTGCTGTCGTATGTGTCGGGGACAGGATTTCCCTTCATGCCCTGCATATGGACATGCATGCCCATATCCATGACATCCAGGGTAACTTTCATCCCGCCCACGGTTGCCGTCTGAACGGGTCTGTCCGCCATAGACATCGAGGGCGACATGCCTTGACTCTCCGATGTCGCGGCGGCAGCAGCGCCATGGTTATGGCTGTGTTGCGCCACAGCTACGCCGGACCACAAAAACATCGCGGCGGCCACTACGATAACCAATTCCATTTTCTTAACTAAATTTGACATCGTTCTTCTCCTTTTAAAGATAATATAGTTACTCTGTGTTATTACCCCTGTGAAACAAAATTTTAGCTGCTAAATCACAGGAGCGATCTCAGCAGTGATACAAACAGCGTGCCAAATACAAACACTGTGTATTTATTGATGTTTATTATCAATGGTCATAACCGGATAGAGAATAGTCTACAAAAGAATAGAATATCCTCCAACAAACGACCTCCCTGCTGCCCCCCTTTTTATCGGCAGACGAGTTAGAAAATAGCCTCAAATCTCATATCCGCTTTATTTGAGGGTGAAGGTTGGCATAAAGACGGTTTTCATACCTCTTGCCCCCTCACCTAGAGCAGGTGTGTTTATTGCTTTTTGAAAGGGGAGACGATTCCGTACTTTTCCAGCCGGTAGAGAAGAACATGACGGGGGATTTTCAGAAAGGTTGCCGCTGCGGATTTGTTCCAATTATTCTGTTCCAGCGCTTTTGTAACGATCTCCCGTTCCAATTGCTCAAGGGAATAGCCTTCCGGCGGCAGGTCCACAACGACCGTCTGTCCTTCATGCTTTTGCTGCATCAGGATCTTTTTCGGCAGATCATCTATGCCGATGATGTCTTTCTCGCGCAGGATCATCATCCGTGTGACCATGTTTTCCAATTCCCGCACGTTTCCCGGCCATGGATAAGCTCTCAGCGCTTCCAGCGTTTCCTTTGCGAAAACGACATGGGGGCATCCCGCCTTGGCAGCAAAGTGGCGTAAAAGCAAAGGGATGTCTTCCTGCCGTTCTCTTAGCGACGGCAGGTGAAGCGGGATAACCGAAAGCCGGTAGTAAAGATCCTCGCGAAAACGGCCGGCGGCAACCGCATCCTCGATATCCAGATTTGTCGCTGCCACGATGCGAACATCGATCTTTTGTGTTATGGCCCCCCCTACCTGTTCAACTTCCTTCTCCTGTAAAACGCGAAGCAGCTTCGGCTGCATCTCCAGCGGCAGATCGCATACCTCGTCGAGGAAGATGGTCCCACCGTCGGCCTGCTGGAACTTCCCCTGCTGGTCCCTGATTGCTCCTGTAAAAGCGCCTTTAACGTGACCGAAAAGTTCACTTTCCAAAAGGTTACCGGGAATGGCGGCGCAATTGATCGCAATAAACCGGGAACCGCGGCGGGAGCTCTGCTCATGGATGGCCCGGGCCACTAATTCCTTCCCTGTCCCCGATTCACCGGTAATCAGGATTGTCGCTTCCGTATCCGCCACCTTCCGCACCAACGAAAAAACCTCCGTCATGGCTTCGGAAATGCCGATTATGTTCTTAAATTCATCGCGATTTTCAAGCCGTTGTTTCAGGTCTTTGTTCTCTGTGGAAAGATTGCTCAGTTGCAGGGCTTTCTGGACCACCAGCTTTAACTCATCGCGGTTCATGGGTTTGGTAACATAATCGTAGGCGCCGAGCTTCATAGCCTTAACAGCTTTATCCACGGCGCCAAAGGCCGTGATAATGATGACCAGCGTATCGGGGGACTGTTTTTTGACGGCCTTGAGAACATCGAAACCGCTGATCCCGCTCATCTTCATGTCCGTGATAACCAGTTCCGGATGCTGCTCCTCAAAGAGCACAAGACCGTCTTCGCCTGACGAAGCGGAAAGGACCTCATATCCCTCTTCCTGGAGATTATATTCCAATACTCGCCTGAATGAATTGTCGTCATCAATAACAAGGATTCTCTTCGTCATTCTTCTTCCTCCATGATTGATTTATGCCGTATCGGAAGGGAGGCCGTGACAAGACCGGAAGACAAAATAATCGTGAAGGTTGTGCCTCGAGGGTAATTCGTTGCCACTTCGATCCGGCCGTCATGGGCTTCGACAATTTTTCTGGCAATGGCAAGCCCCAAACCCGTCCCGTCTTGTCTCGTGGTAAAGAAGGGTTCGAAGATTTTTTTATGAAGATCCTCCGGGATCCCGGTTCCCGTGTCCCGGAAAACAATCTGCACCTCCGAATGATTTCCGGTCAAATCTTTTCGCCATTGGGCATCGATGGTCAAGGAATCGCCTAAGGAAGTGGCCTGAAGTCCGTTGAGAATGATGTTCAAAAATGCCTGATGGAGCTTGTCTTTGTCTCCCCTTATTTCAAGAGATTCATCTGCATGCAGTTCCATACGGAGCCCCCGGTCCTTTGCCTCCGCCGTTACGAGCATGACCACGCTGCGCAACTCCTCTCCAAGATTGCAAGGTGACATCGTTAACGGCTGTGGCCGGCTCAGGCGGAGAAAATCCTCGACCACGCGATTGAGACGATCCGACTCTTTCAACAGGATTTCCAGAAACTCATATTTTTTATCACCCGGCCGGTAATCGTCCTTGAGGATTTCTGCAGTCCCACGGATCGAGCCGAGGGGGTTGCGAATTTCGTGTGCCAGCACCGCCGCCAACTCACCAAGAACGGAAAGCCGTTCGGAGCTCCTCAGTTGTTCTTCAATACGAATGATAAGCGCCGACTGCTGTTGCAACGTACGATACGACTCTTCAAGCCCTGCGGCCGTCTGTTCCAACTGTTTCCGGCGGCGCTTTTCCTGTCCCGAGAGAAAGCCGGTAACACCGCCCACTAAATTGAAAAGCAATATTTCCAGATACTTGCCAATCTCCACCGCAGGCGTCCCACTCCATTGAAAGATAATGTGCGGGGCATACAGAACGCTCACGATCATGGCTGTTCCCAGTCCGCCCATGAGGCCAAACCAGAACGCCGCCAGAATGATCGGAAGATAATAGAGGCGTTGAAAGATATCATGAAGAACCGGTTCCGATAGCGGCGTAAGGTAATGCAGAAGGCTGATTCCGACAATTCCCCCAAGAATCACGAAGAGCCGGAAAGGGATGTCGAATGCTTTCATAGTTGTGCTCCCGAGAAAAAATTTGATTCAAAACAATCAGGATAAATACCTAAGTAACATACCATTATTTCCTTGCAACAGAAATATTCTTTTAGAATTTGAGGCAGGGTTAAAATGAGCGGTGACGGAAGGTTTGTAATCGGCAGTGAACAAAAAAGCGAGCTACGGTCCTGATAGTCCGGCGCAGCCCGCCCACCAACATTATTTAAACCCCCTTTCAGGGTGCCAATTCCACAATATCATGAATCCCTGCAGCGCCGGAGATGATTGTGGCTGATGCAAAATGGTCATCGACAATTTCCGTGATCTTCACCTTTCCGATTTTCTCCCTTTTGAATGCGGGTGTTTTTGGTTGTCCGGTGAAAATTATTCTATAAACATCCAGTTCCTGGCCGACGGTGGCGCCGTCGTGTTTACCGATGCACAAGTATACGCCTCCATCTGTTGTGTGGATGACGCTGCCTTTCATTACCAAGCGGTGATAGGCCTGTTGTTGTTGCATCGCCGCGCAGGAAACCAACAGAATAAGCCCCATCGCGAATGTTGCCACAAATAGCAGCCTCCTCTTGTAGCCGTTTTTTAGCCGGATCATAATACGATCTCCTTTCTTGACTTTTAATGTTCATAGTTTGCATTATTTACAGTATTATATCAAAAAATATGCCAACAATAACATGTAATTGAAATCAGGGAGTATTGCATAATGACACCTTCAATTCCTGATAAATAATTGCAACAAATATGTGCAATGTTTTGTCATTGGTTCTAAATTGCTACAATAAAGAAGTTCTGACCACAATTTGTGACAGCGTTTTTCCGGCCAGAAGCCGGCTTTCCGGAATACTTGAAATTTCCAGACCGGCCATGGCCAGCATTCACTCGTACTATTTTAGTTTTAAGGTTGTGTCGCACGTTTTGCTGTTCCGATATGTGTATATCTTGCCCGTTGCTTTCTTCCCCAGGGCATTTACGGATATGGCTATTTCCTGATCTCTGGGTAACCAGAGATCAAAGAAACCGGTAGAAGGTGTTTTGAGCGTTTTATTAATCAGGGTTTTACCTCCGGCGGTGACGACCCTGACTTTTATCGGCACGTTTTTCAGTTCTCCGTCGCATTTTGACATGTTATGAATAGCGCATTCATGGGTGTAGCTGATATATGGAGCGATGGATACAACCATTTGATCAGCCGGTAGGGGCACACTGATTGTCTTTCCATCTTTGAATTTGAAATTGACCGCATCCGGGGTCACGAAACTCACAATATCGTGATTCTTTTGCCGCCATTTATTGGCAAGTTCCATAGCCTGCTTGCCGTTTATGCCTTTAAGCTCATCCATTAACTGTTGATCCTGGCCACCGCCGGCTGGCACGGTGCTGTGCTCATGGCTGTGCTGGGCAAAGGCAATTCCCGAATAAATAAATACGAAGAATAAAACACCACCCGCTATTGATTTCCTAATACTTACTGACATACCATCTCTCCTTTCAAGCTGTTCTCAGCCTGTCATCCCCAACATGGCCGGATCATGATCATCAATCAATTTAACCCTTTATAAGTGATCGTATAACCTATGTCGAACCCGAATAAATCGTCAAGGGCCTTGCCGTCCGCTTCGGCGTAAGGATACATGAAATAATTCAGCGGTTCGCCTTTTTGCGGGGGATCAAGAACCAGATCCCTGCCCATCCCATAGGCGAGCCGCTGCTTATCTACGGCCCCGAAATAATATTCTCGAATTTCTTTCTCATCGCCCAATTTCAATTTCTTCTCCAGCATGGCCTTTCTTACATCGGCCGGATCAACAGGAACCCAGCCGTATCCGGACAGATAGAATTCCGCCCAGCAGTGCTGCGCCTTCGTCATTTCGCCTTCCTTGCCTTTGGGGATGCGGATGCCAAAAATCTCTCTGGCCGGGATGCCGGCGCTCCTTGCCAAGGCCACAAAAACCGATGATATATCGCCGCACTTTCCTCCCAGGCTTATCAATAGTTGCTCTACACGTCCGAATCCGCAACCCTTGATGTTTGGGTCCCGATACATATTGTCCACGATCCAATCATAGATTGCCCTTGACTTGTCGAGGGTTGACGTTTTCCCTGCCGTGATCGTCTCCGCAAGTTGCTTGACCTTGCCGTCCGTCGGTCCAAAACTGGTTGGAATCAGATATGGCTCAAACATTTTCCGGTCCAGCGCCGTTTCCCGCACGGGAAAGGCTTTTCTGACGACCTCTTTTCTCTCCACCCTGAAAGTATAGGTCAACGTCCTTTTCTGCCCCGGAGCTTTCCACTCCGCATAGAGGATGGAATTTCCGAAGGCCTTCTCCTTTTGAATACCATAAAACGTGTAATTCCCGTCAATCTTCACATGGTTGATAATCTGACTTTCATCCGTGACCGGATAAGGAATCCAGATGCGAACATCCTTACTTGTTCCAGGGGCTTTGAGATTCAGTTTGAATACCACCTCGACCGGTCCGGCCATAACTTCAAGAGGGAAAATTAGAACAACGGCCAGCATTAATATGCAATAAGTTATTATTTTCAAGAACATACGTTACACCCTCGGCTTTATTTCTACAATTTCCACCATAATAGTAGAATTAGATATTGCCTGTCAAGAATAATTATTTTGGATGTGATTATTTGGTTATGCTCATATCTCCTAAATAAAATACTCGGCGACGACCTCTTTTTTTCTCAGCAACTCATATACTTGCCTGATGGCAATCTCTATTGAGACATCCGTCGGAATGACCAGATCGACGGCAAACCGGGAAAACGTATTTGAACCCAAGCAGATAACCAGTATTTCCGCCGGTGTGTTGAGAACCTTTAATATTTCCAGGTCATAATCGTCGATACCTGAGAGGGCGGTAATAAAGATCTGGCCGGCATCCGTCAGAATCCGGGCCAGTTCCCCCAGCTTCTTGATCGCATCGTCCGTGTCCGCGATGTTCCCCGGAACAACGGCGGCAATCCCGGAAAGGAGGTTGTTGAAACCGAGATAGTAAGTCTGGTGATCGTTAACAAAGAGCCTCCTTTCCAATTCTTTGGCAAAGGCCGTGACGTGGTCGTACTGTTCGCCCGCAAAGACGATGAACTTTGCACCGTGGCTGTTACGCTGAGAACGATTGACCGGTGTAATGAAACCCTTGTCCCAGGCAACCTCCCTTTCCCGGATATGATGCTCCAGGAGTGTGCCACGGTTATCGGCTTCGTCAAGAATGATGCCGCCGCCGGCAATTTCATAATGATCGACGATCACGAACCTTCCAGTGCCTTCGATGGCAATAACAGGGTCAAAGGCAATCGGCTTGGTCGTTTCCAAAATGACTTCCCCGACATCGTGGCGGTCGAGCTGCTTTTTGTGATGCGTCATACTGAGGTCCGTCGCATCCAGGACATGGATAATCTCAGCGAGCCTGACAGGTACACGACAGGTCGCCAGTTTCAGTTTGTAGGATTTATCTTTGATCAAAGGCGAACGTCCCATCCAGAAGATATGGGCCTTGAAACGCGAATTCACCCGCGGCGGCGTATCTACGGATCTGGTAATGATTTCACCAGGTTTTATGTACAACTGGGTATCAAGAGTGATACCGATGGCTTCTCCGGCGGCAGCTTCCGTCTTGATCGTTGTGTGGAAGGCCTCGATGGTCCGGATATGTGACCTTTTATGTGAAGGCAGGAACAAGACTTCGTCACCTACACTTAACCTCCCTGTTTCGATGGTGCCGGCCATAATGCGGCGATCGTCATTCTCTTCCGTAAATTTGTAGATGTCCTGAACCGGAAAGCGCAGCGGAAGATGGATGTCGCTTTTCTTCTTCTCAAACGCATCCAGTTGATCGAGGACGGTTGGGCCCTGATACCACGGCATCTGCTTGGAAGGGGTAACAAGGTTCTCGCCGTCCCGGGCGCTGACGGGGATGAAGGCGATCGGCTTCACCTGCAAGGTTTCCAGGAACGCCGTATATTCCGAGCAGAGTGAATCATAGATTTGGCGGTCGTACCCGACAAGGTCCATCTTGTTGAGCAGCACCACGACTTGGCGGATGCCCAGCATGGAGACGAGATAACCGTGGCGCTTGCTGTTTTCCCGAATGCCCTCGTCGGCGGCGATGACAAGAAGCGCGGCTTCGGCCCGGGCGGCCCCGGTCACCATGTTTTTCAGGAACTCGATGTGCCCCGGCGCGTCGATGACGATGTAGTCCCGCTTTCGCGTTTTGAAGAAGCAACGGGCGCTGTCGATGGTGATACCCTGACTCCTTTCATCCTTAAGAGCATCCAGGAGAAAGGCATACTCAAAAGGTTTGGCGTTTCGAGCGCAAAGGGCCTTGACGTCTTCCAGTTTCCCTTCGGGGAGAGAGCCCGTATCGGCGAGCAGTCTCCCGATTACCGTACTCTTACCGTGATCGACATGACCCACAATGACGATATTGATCTGTTCCCGATCACCGTCTTCCGGGCAAGCCGCATTAGGAAGGGGATTACCCACATTCATCGTGTTCATTTTTCCTGTTCTCACATGTATCCTTCCCGGCGCAGTGTTTCCAGACCGCCACCATCCTCTTTATCCTGCTCGCGGCCCGATCTTTCCGCAATGTTTGCGTATTTTCCTTCCCGAAGTTCGGCAATGATCTCCTTGATCGTCCGGGCCTGCGAAACGACGGGAGACGTGCAGGGCCAGCATCCCAGGGATCGGTAGCGCCTTCCTTGTCCTTGATCGAAATACAGGGACACGAGGGGGATATCTTCCCGGTCGATATACTCCCAGATATTAAGTTCCGTCCAATCCAGGAGCGGATGAATACGAACGTGCGTACCCGGCGCAAAATCGGTTTTGAACTGATTCCATAGTTCCGGCGGTTGATCGCCGACATCCCAATCATTTTCCTTGTCCCGGGGGGAAAAGTAGCGCTCTTTCGAGCGACTGCCCTCTTCATCGGCCCGCACACCGACAATGACGCCGGTATACTGCTCGGTATTCGTGTCAGGCAGATACCGGCCAAGGCGGTGATCAAACCGATAGCGGGGCCATTGCCCGGATAACGTATTTTTCAGGGCTTCACTCTTTAATTTACGGCAGCAGGTAATGCGGTCGCAAGTCCCGTCGGGGTAGGTTTCCTTTCTGTCTAGGGCGGCCGTATTTTCCCCGTAAAGAATATTCAATTGCCATTCCCTTGCCAATTTATCCCGGTATTCAATCATTTCCGGGATTTTATAATGGGTGTCGATGTGAAGCATGGGCATGGGGACATGGCCGAAAAAGGCCTTCCGGGCCAGCCACAGGAGCACCGTGCTGTCCTTGCCAATGGACCAGAGCATGACCAGGTTTTTGAACTCCCGATAGGCCTCCCGGAAGATATAAACGCTCTGCGCTTCCAGTTTATCCAGATGATCCATGCGATCCCCTCCTTCCTGCAAGTTTGCCGTCGACGAGATGTAGACCGCATTCTTTCTGTTCCGGCGTTTCCCACCACCAGCGCCCCGCGCGGAGATCCTCTCCGGGTTTCACGGCCCGGGTGCAGGGGGCGCAGCCGATACTCGGATAACCCTGATCATGCAGCTTGTTATAGGGGACATGGTGCTCCTTGATATAGGCCCAAACCTGCTTTTCAGTCCAATCGGCCAGGGGATTGAGCTTGATTAGGCCATTAGCTTTATCCCACGCGATTTTTTCCAGGGCATTTCTCGTGACGGCCTGCTCTTTCCTCAATCCCGTAATCCAGACATCCAGTGATGAAAGTATCTTCTCCAAGGGCTTTACCTTGCGGAAGAAGCAACATTTTTTCCTGTTTTCGATGCTTTCATAAAAAAGGTCCGGTCCGTCCTGACTTTCCATGGCCTCGACATCCGCTGATTCGGGAAACAAGAACTCATATTTCATCTCATATCGCTTCATGGTGCGGCTCATAAGTTCATAAGTCTCGTTATGGAGCCTTCCGGTGTCGAGGATAAAGATTCTTGCCTCAGGCTTGATGGACAGGATGATATGGGTGAGGACTTGATCCTCGGCGCCGAGACTGGATGCCAGGGCGATACGATCCTGATCTTTAACGGAACTTCCGGCATAAGCCGCAAGGAAATAGCGCATAATCTCATCCAGTTCTTTGTCTTTGAATTCTGAAACCAATTCCTTTACGTTGCTTTGCTGCATAATAACCTCTCGATCATTTATGTTTATGATGAACCCTTTTCGACGACAACCCGGAAGGTTTCCCCAAGAGGCTCAACCTTGACAATCCGGTGACCTTCTTCCTTCAGACTCCGGGGGACATTCAGCATGGCATCCCCCTCATCGAGGATTATCTCCAGATGTTCTCCCGGTTCCAGTTCTTCAAGGGCGAGTTTCGTTTTGACAAAGTTAATGGGACAGACGACGCCATGAAGGTCCAGTTGTGTTTTGATGTCATGTTCCATGAAGAATCTCCTCATTCACCTTTTCGATGCCGATCCGGTCGATCATGTGTCCGAACCGCTCTTTCTTCCGACCGTTACGGCGGTAATATTCAATAGCTCGATCGATCAGCTCGTAGAGACGTTTCTTTGTCTCGATCAATTCGGGCAGGCGGCTCGCCAGACGAGGAATCTTGCCCATGGTTCCGCCCAGCCACAGGATGAAACCCCGCTTATCTGCCGTCCAGGCATCCATCGGGCAACTGGACGTACAAATGCTGCAATTGATGCACTTAGCTGAATTCAGGACATAATATTCACCATTTTTTTGAATGGCCCCGGTCGGGCAAATGTTGACGCAGAGTCCGCAATCGGTACAGGCATCGCGCTGCCAGACAGGTAAAAGTCCCCCCATGACGCCGATATCGTTCTCTGTCGCCTTGGCACAGTTATGAGGGCAGCCCGTGACGGACAACTTGAACTTGTGCGGGGTTTCCTGGCGGAAGTATTTCTCGTCCAGGTCATGGACAATTGCTTTCGTCTCAATAATCCCCCACCGGCAGGTCAACTCACCGGGACAGGCCACGACGATCCTGATCCGGGGACCGCAGGCGCCCATCGTCACGCCAACCGATTCCAGCTCCTTCCGGGCCAGTTCGAGATTGCCATGGTGGACAAAATGGATCTCGACCCCCTGCCTCGTGGAGAGGTGAAGCTGTCCCCGACCGTATTTTTCCGCAACTTCGGCGACTTTTTTCATCTGTGTGGACGTCAAATCACCGCCCACGACATGAAGCCGCATGGCAAAATATTCTTTCTGCTTTTGCTGGATCATGCCGATTTTCTTTAAAGCGGCTATATCAAAATGTGTTTCCGTCATGTTAAACCTCCTCAACCTTTAGCGGTTCTTCTTCAACCTTTCCCTGCCGGATATGAAATCCTTTGACGGTTCTGACGCCATCCATGAGAGAAAAGATAACGTATACAACGGAAGGATCGTAGGCCAGCCTGATATCTTCGGCGGAAGGCCGGGCCGGTGTCGCCGGGTGGCTGTGATAGACCCCGATGATTCCTATTCCTTCCTGGCGGGCCGCTTTGTGGGCGGCGAATTGCTCCTCCGGGTCGAAGGAAAAGTGGTCTTCACGGCCGTCCACATTGGTTAGGGGGTAATACCTGGCAACACGCCCCCCGGCGCCCGCCAGATAACCGCAGGCCTCAATGGGTGCAGCCGCTTGTGCCTGGGCAAAAATGCCCGCGATGATGTTCTTTGGGATAATCATTTTTTTAAGTCACACGCCTTTTGTTCGTAGTCGACCAGGGAAATAATGGTCGGGTTTTCCCCGCAGACCGGGCAGGCGGGGTTTCTCTTTACTTTGACCTCCCGGAAACGCATGGGCAGAGCCTCGAAGACGAGGAGGCGGTCGGTGAGAAGATCCCCCAAACCGAGGAGATACTTCAACACCTCCACTGCCTGGATCGTCCCAATGACGCCCGCCATACCACCCAAAACACCGGCCTCGCTGCAACTTGGCACCGCGCCGGCAGGCGGCGGGGCAATGAACAAGCATCGGTAACAGGCGCTTTTGCCCGGCAGGACGGTGATCGTCTGCCCGTTAAACTTCAGTATCCCGGCATGGGAATAGGGTTTACCATACAAAACGCAGGCGTCGTTGATCAGGAACTTGGCCGGGAAATTGTCCGTGCCATCCACAATGAAATCATAGTCCCTGATGATCTCCCGGATATTCGAAGCCCAGACCCGCTCCTTGTGGATCTTCACCTCCACGTCGGGATTCAGGCGATTGATTTTGTCTTTTGCGGAATCCACCTTGGGGATGCCCACGTCCGCCGTAAAATGGATGACCTGGCGCTGAAGATTGCTCAAGTCTACGGCATCTCCGTCGACCAGACCGATCGTTCCCACGCCGGCGGCAGCCAGATAGAGGGCAACAGGGGCGCCGAGCCCTCCGGCGCCGATGATCAGCACCTTTGACTGAAGCAGGCGTTTCTGACCTTTGCCGCCGACTCCTTTCAGAATGATATTTCTACTGTAGCGTTCAATCTGTTCTTCGTTCATACGTTTTCTATTCCTTTCAAGGCTGCGCGGATATCGTCAATCAAATCCTCTCTATCCTCAATGCCGACGGAGATACGGATTAGTGTATCATCTATGCCTATGGACTTCAATTCCGCCCCGGTAAAACCGGCAAAAATGGTTGATGCGGGATGCAGGGCGAGGGTTTTGTTGTCGCCCAGGTTTGATGCCCGCCTGATGATTGAGAGTGCATTCAGGAAGCTGAAACACCCGGCTCGATCGGGTAGATTAAAAGACAATACGCCCCCATACCGCCCATTGAACTGTCGACGCGCCAGGTCATGAAACGGTGATGAGTCAAGGCCCGGATAGAGCACGGACCGAACCGCGTTCTGCGCTTCCAGAAATTCGGCGATGGCCTGCGCGTTGCCGCAAATCCTGTCCATGCGCAACGAAAGCGTCTCCAGCCCCAGGATTTGCAGATAGGCATTATGGGGAGACAGGCAACTCCCCGTTTCCCGATAGACTTCTTTTCTCAGCCGGGCGATGAATGCCATTTCTTTAAACCGGTGATAATCCTTGAGCGCCGGTATGCGCGTCCAGTCAAAGTTCCCCAGATCCACAATGACACCGCCCATGCTGGTTGCACCGCCGGAAACGTATTTTGTCGTCGAGTGAACAACGACATTCAGGCCAAACTGCCCGGCATTAAAGAGATAGGGCGTAGTCACCGTGCTGTCCGCCATCAGGACGACGTTATTTTTGCGGGCAATTTCGGCGATGGCGGCAAAATCGGGGACGATCATGCATGGATTGGAAATCGTCTCCAGAAACACCACCCGGGTGTGATAGTCTATCGCCCCTTCGATGGCCCGGACATCGTCCGCCGGCACAAAGCGCGTTGAAATGCCCAACGGTTCGAATACGTTTTGGAACAGGGAATAGGTCCCCCCAAAAAGGGATGATGCCGCCACAATATTGTCTCCCGCCGTGAGCAGATTCAAGAGAGCCGCCGTAATGGCGGCCATTCCCGATGAAACGGCCACCGTCGCCATTCCCGTTTCCAGGACCGTCATTTTTCTTTCCAAGGCTTCCACGGTCGGATTGGAAATGCGTGAGTAGGCATGGGCCGCTCTCCGTCCCGAAAACGTGTCCGCCATCGCTTCGGCGGATTCGAAATCGAATGCAGCACCGGCATAGAGGGGAAACCGCAACGCCCGGTGGGTATCTTTTTTCGGACCTGATGCGTGAACCGCTCTTGTGGCAAAGCCTGCCGTTTTCACTTTTGCGAACCCCCGCCCATAAAGTAGAGAAACTCCACTTCATCGTTTTCCCGGACCTGTACCGTATCGAATGCGGCCCTATCCAGGATGGTTCCATTCAGCTTGACGGAGACCATATCCGGATCTTCCACATCCTTTTCCCGCAGAAGTTCCCGGACTGTTATTTCCCCGGAAACATGGTCGATCTTACCGTTAATCTCCAATTTTATCGTCATTTCCACCTCTCCTTTCATATTTGATAATCTTCCATAAATACCCGCACATTGCGAGGTCTGACAAAAACACACTCTCCTTTTTTCAGGGAAAGCTTCTGAAATATATCACGGGTCAGTTCCGCCTCCACAGCCACATTGCTTTCCTTAAGCGTCAGGGAGACACGGACGATTGGACCGATAGCGTGTATATACCGGACTTTCGCCGTAACGCTTTCATGGTCGGAAGGCGTCCGTTCAATCGCGATATCGTGAGTGCGGACATAACCCACCGCCGGAGCATCATCGGCCGTTGCATACTCGGGCGCTGCCAATGCAAGACCACCCAGATGAGCCAATCCCTGATGCACGCGGCCGTGAAACAGGTTGACGCTGCCCAGAAAATTCAGGATAAACGGGTTGGCAGGATGCTCATAGACATCTTCCGGCGTTCCGACCTGCTCAATCCGTCCTTCGTTCATCACTACCACACGATCCGCCACCTCCAGGGCTTCCTCCTGATCATGGGTGACAAAAACGCTCGTCACATGAATCTCATCATGAAGTTGACGCAGCCAGCGTCGCAGTTCCGCCCGGACCTGGGCATCCAGGGCTCCGAAGGGTTCGTCGAGGAGGAGGATCTGCGGTTCCACGGCGAGCGCCCGTGCCAAAGCGATTCTCTGTCGCTGCCCTCCCGACAGTTGGGAGGGATGGCGGTCCGCCAAACCCTCAAGCTGCACCAACCTCAATAATCCCGACACCTTTCCCCGAATTTCTTTATCCGGGAGACGTGTCCGGCGCGATTTGACCCGGAGGCCGAAAGCGACATTATCAAAGACCGTCATATGCCGGAACAGGGCATAGTGCTGAAAGACGAAACCGACCTGTCGCTCCCGGACCTGGCGGCGGGTAGTGTCTTCGCCGTTGAAACGGATGGTTCCCCCATCGGGGGTTTCCAGTCCGGCGATAATCCGGAGCAGCGTCGTTTTGCCGGAACCGGAAGGGCCGAGTAAGGCCACCAGTTCACCGGTGGGGATATCCAGACTCACATCCTGCAAAGCCGTGAAACTGCCGAATTGCTTGCTGATATTTTTGATTTCAATACTCATAATGATTACCTGTTGAGTGCCACGACATCGTTAACGGAAAAATGTGCCAGCACATCGTAAACAAAGTTCTTTGACAAATGAATAGTCACCACGTGTCATTCTATGAACACCAAATCAAATTCGGAGGTGTCCATGGAAGACGAAACAAAG
>JANXZC010000172.1 GCA_025355725.1 Syntrophus sp. (in: bacteria) | reverse complement strand
CGTGAGGGCAAAGGACGGACGTCTGATCGAGCTGGCCAATGTAGTAAGAATTCAGGAAGGGGGAGCGCCCAGCACCATTTACCGGGTGGATCGCCAGCGGGCAATGATCATGTACGCAAGCCTGGAAAAGAAACCACTCGGACAGGCCATGGATGAACTGAACGCAATTGCGGACAAAATCCTGCCCCAGGACTACACGGCTAAATACAAGGGTTCCGCCGAGACAATGAAAGAGTCCTTTGGCTACCTGCTCTTCGCTTTGTTCCTCGGGGTCGTGATGGCCTATATGGTATTGGCGGCCCAGTTTGAGAGTTTCCTGCAACCGGTTATTGTTCTTCTTGCCATGCCCCTGTCTTTCATCGGCGCCTTTGGAGCTTTGGTGCTGACGGGTAAAACAATTAGTATCTTCAGCATGATCGGTTTGATTCTCCTCATGGGACTGGTGAAGAAAAATGCCATCTTGCTGGTTGATTATACCAACACCTTGAGAGAAAGAGGGCTTTCCCGCCGGGACGCCATCCTGGAGGCGGGGCCGGTACGGTTGCGGCCAATTCTGATGACGACCTTTGCCATGGTTCTGGGTATGCTTCCCGTGGCCATGGGCTTGGGGGAAGGGGCGGAAACGCGATCACCCATGGGGGTGGCGGTTATCGGCGGTTTGTTGACTTCGCTGTTTCTGACCCTCATCGTTGTCCCGGCGGCCTACGATCTCTTTGAAGACTGGCATGACAAGATCAGGGTATGGAGGAGGAAGGGATCATGAAGATGTTTTTTATCGTTTATTCCCGGGCGGCGGATTATGATGTCATAGCAAAGCTCAAGAACGCCGGAGTCAAGGGATACACCAAAATGAAAGACGCGAGCGGTGAAGGGACGGAGACGGAACCGAAACTGGGGACCCATTGCTGGCCGGGGGAAAACAATGTCCTGTATATCGCCGTCCAGGATGAGGAAGTTCCGAGTGTATGCGAAGTGATCCGGGAACTTAGAAAATCCCATCCCCGGGCGGGGGTTAAAGGCTTTATCCTGCCCATGGTGGAGATTATATAGTAAAAGAAATAATGACTTTTTCTGAAGCCGACATTAATCAGATCCATAGGGAAGGTCTCTCCGTTGAGCGTGTCAAGGACCAGATAGCCCTTTTTGTTCGGGGCGCCTCCCATATTCAATTGAATCGGCCTTGTACCGCTCATGATGGTATAGAAGTCATCCCCTCTGAAGATGAAGAAAAGCTTATTTCCAGCTATGATCAGGCGGCGGCAGCAGGAAGGTGCCTGAAATTCGTTCCCGCCTCCGGCGCCGCCAGCCGGATGTTCAAGGAATGGTTTCGCGCTCTCGATCAACCCTGGAAAGATTCCGAATCCTCAGCCGCGACTTTTGCCGAACAACTGGGGTCTTATCCTTTTTACGATGATTTGTGTCAGGCCATATTCAACTCCGGTGGAAATATCGATTTCCTTATGGAAAAGAAAAAATACGGCGACATTCTCGCCTATATCCTTACCTCCCGGGGTCTTCAATATGGTCAGTTGCCCAAGGCGCTCCTCAAATTTCACAAATACCCGGAGGGGAGCAGGACATCGCTTGAGGAACATCTCGTGGAGGCGGCCCTATATGTGACCGACGCCTGCCGCATCAGCAGACTGCATATTAGCGTCTCCCCGGAACATCGGCAACTACTTGAGGCCTTTCTTGATTTAGTCCGGCCAGTGTATGATGGACTCTTCAACGTTACTTACGAGATTGGCATCTCCTGCCAGGAGACAGCGACAAATACCATTGCGGTAGACATGGAAAACAGGCCGTTCCGTTCCGATGAAGGAGAACTCTGCTTCCGTCCCGGCGGCCATGGGGCTTTGCTGAAGAATTTAAACGATATTGACGGGGATATCATTTTCCTCAAGAACATTGACAATGTTCCTCCTGATCGAGTTAAGGCGGCAACGGTCCGCTACAAAAAAGCCTTGGCCGGATTGCTGGTGAAGCTCCAGGCAGAAACCTTCCGTTATCTTGAATGCCTGGACGGAGATAGAATCGGTGCGGAAGAAATGACGGCCATAGATGATTTATGCCGGAACAAGCTCCACATCGTCTTTCCAACCGATTACCGGCAATGGCCATTGGAAAATAAAAAAGAGACCTGGCGAGAGAAGCTTGATCGACCCATCCGGGTATGCGGCGTAGTCCGCAATGAAGGTGAGCCGGGGGGAGGTCCTTTCTGGGTGCAGGAGGCAGACGGCGCCCAGTCTTTGCAAATCGTGGAGCAAATGCAGGTTGATCCGCGATCAGTAAACCAGCAGGCCCTCTGGCGGGGAGCGACCCATTTCAATCC
This sequence comes from Syntrophus sp. (in: bacteria), assembly GCA_025355725.1. GTDB lineage: Bacteria > Desulfobacterota > Syntrophia > Syntrophales > UBA8958 > UBA8958. Next base: position 97 of record JANXZC010000172.1, on the reverse strand, counting down.
GGTCGATCTTGTATGTGGCGTCCGGAATTTCAAGGGCAGAAAATTCGATCTCGAACGATTTGTTGATCCCGGGGCCGTCTCCATGTCAATAAAATCC
>JANXZC010000163.1 GCA_025355725.1 Syntrophus sp. (in: bacteria) | reverse complement strand
ATCCCGATGCCGGCGGTTACCGTCCGCTGCCTGAAATGAACTTGGCCTGTTCCGGTTTGGCCGTGAGCACCCAAAAAGAGGAATGGCTTGCCTTCGCCGGTGACGACCCCAAGCTCCGGCAGGGCATGGCCCAGCTTTACGATCTTTTCAAGGATGCGCCGACTCTCGGAAGCCTCATCAACCCAAATCGGATGGGGAAGGAAGATATGTTCACGGCGGGTTATGACGATTTGGTTCCCCTGATGGAAATGGCGTTGGCGAAGGAAAAAGATGACTATGACGCAGACGAGATCGGTGTCGCTGCCCAGGGTTTAGCCAAGGCGGCATATCTTCTGGCGGGAAAGTACCATCTTATCATTACCAATGTACCATACCTATCACGTGGCAAACAGTGCGACAAGCTCAAGGATTTCTGCGAAACGTGGTATGGCTTTGGGAAAAATGACTTGGCCAACGTCTTTCTGGAACGATGTATGGAGTTCAACGCTGCTGGTGGAGTTACCCAGATCGTCATGCCACAGAACTGGCTATTCCTGAAGAGCTACAAGAAACTGCGTGACTACCTATTGAAACATCAAACATGGTGTTTTCTGTCACGTCTGGGCCCGGGTGCTTTTGACACCATAACAGGAGAAGTCGTCAATGTTATACTCATTACTTTTGCTAACGCTCCTCCAATTGAAAACCACTTATTACGCGGACTTGATGCCACTGCTCCTCGGTCATCTCAGAATAAATCGGAGTTACTTAAAATAGGAAATATTTTGGAGGTAAGCCAGCATAAACAATTAGAGAATCCAGATTCCAAAGTAAGTCTTTCAGAAATTGATACATCAAGCAATTTAGATTCATATGCGATTGTTTCCGAGGGACTTCATACGGGGGATTACCCTCGATTTGGCAGGAAATTCTGGGAGATTGAAAAGATTTCTAGTGGATGGGCACTACAGCAAGGCGGCCCAAGCTCAGAAAACATGACGACTGGATTGGAGCACATCCTTTATTGGTGCGGCTGTTCTGGCCCTCTCATTGATTTTATCCGTGAGCGGTTAGGAAGTGAAACTGTTTCAATGTGGATCAAGGGCGAAGATGTCTGGGGGAAGAAGGGAGTTTCCGTCAGCTCAATGGGAGACCTCCAAGCTTCAATTTATATGGGAGAAATCTTTACTCATGGAATCTACGCTGTTGTTCCACATGACGGCTCAAATCTCCCAGCTGTGTGGGCGTATTGTGATTCGTCAGATTTTAGGCAAAATGCCAGATTGCTTGATCAGAAAGTTTGTATTGCCAGAAGTAGTATAGCTAAAGTCCCCTTCGACATCGACCATTGGATACGTGTCGCCGCGGAGAAATACCCCAACGGCCTCCCCAAACCTTATTCAGATGACCCGACCCAGTGGATCTTCCACGGACACCCTGTCCCCGCCACAACGCCACTCCAGGTAGCCATCGCCCGTCTTCTCGGCTACCGCTGGCCCGCAGAGACGGACGAGAAGATGGAACTGTCCGACGAAGCCCGTGCGTGGGTGCAAAAAACCGGAGCCCTGCTGCCTTTTTCTGACGATAACGGCATTGTTTGTATCCCACCGGTGCGGGGAGAAAAACCGGCTGCCGAGCGACTGCTCAATCTTCTATCCGCTGCCTATGGTGTCGCTTGGTCGCCATACACACTATCGAAGCTTCTTGCTGACGCGGATTGCACTGGTAAAACACTCGAAGTCTGGCTCCGGGACAAATTCTTTGAGCAGCACTTCAAGCTATTCCACCATCGCCCCTTCATCTGGCACATCTGGGACGGTGTGAAGGACGGCTTTGCAGCTCTGCTGAATTACCACAAGCTCACCCGCCAGAACCTGGAAACCCTGATTTACTCCTCTATAGGCGATTGGATCAAACGGCAGGAGGACGAAATCAAACAGGGAATCGATGGCGCCGGTATCCGCCTCGCCGCCGCCCGGAATCTAAAAACCGAACTGGAGAAAATCCTGGAAGGGGAACAGCCCTTTGACATCTTTGTCCGCTGGAAACCCATGGACCAGCAGCCCATAGGCTGGGAGCCGGATCTGAACGACGGCGTCCGCCTCAACATCCGCCCCTTCATACAGGCAGGCATCCTCCGCAAAAATTCAAATATAACCTGGAACAAGGACCGGGGCAAGGACGTGACGTCCAGCCCCTGGTACGAGCTTGGACTCAACTACGGAGGAAAAGAAGGGGACCGGATCAACGACCATCACCTGTCCTTAGCGGAAAAGAAGGCGGCGCGGACGGCAAAGCAGTAAAATTGAACTTAATTGCAATTAATGCTTGCTTTTTGCATGAAACGTGCAATAATTGGCATCAAAATATATTGCACGAGGAATCACACCATGTTTATCGAATTCAGCGTCACCAACTATCGCTCCATTCGGGACACCCAAACCCTTAGTATGGCTGCCAGTAAATACTACAAGGGTTTGGAAAAAACGAACTGCTTTGATGGCAACGTGGCCGGTTTGCCAAAGCTGCTCCGCGCGGCCGTTATGTATGGCCCGAATGCGGCGGGCAAGAGTAATCTTATGCGCGCCCTCCAGCTTATGCAGGCTTTTGTCCTTATGTCTCATTCCCACCAGGAAGGGCAGACCATCAACACCGCACCCTTTGAGCTGAACAGCCGGACGCAATCCGAGCCAAGTGAATTCGAAATTTTCTTTGTCGAGGATAACGTGCGTTACCAGTACGGCTTTGCCGTGAATCGTGTGCGCGTTACAAAAGAATGGCTGCTGGCGTTTCCGGAGGGGAAGGCACAGCGCTGGTTCGATCGGGAGTACGACGCCAAGGAGGACAAGGACAAGTGGTATTTCGGAAGCAAATTCACCGGCCGCCGCCAGCTCTGGCAGGAAGCAACCAGGAAGAACGCCCTCTTTCTTTCGACAGCTATCCAGCTCAACAACGAACAACTCAAACCGGTATTTAACTGGTTTCAGAATAAGCTCGCCGTAATTCTTCCCGGCGATCCAATCAATCTTAAATTTACGATTGATCAGTGCGCATCCGATGCAGGCAAGCTACGCATCATGGAGTTCATGAATTCAGCAGATATTGGCATTGCGGGAATTGTGGTCAGCAAGAAAATCATCTCTGTGAAGCCGGAAATGCTGCCCCTGCATATGCCTCAACCCATCAGGGAACAAATTTTACGCGACATGGATGGCAAGGAAATCCCGGACATTCATTTTCTGCATAAAACAGACACCGGCGAATCTATTCCGTTCCACATTTCCAATGAATCTGATGGAACACAAAAGCTGTTTGCCTTTGCCGGTCCCTGGCTGGACGTACTGGATAAAGGGCGCATCCTTTTTGTGGATGAACTGGACACAAGCATGCATCCGCTGATGGTCAGGTTCCTGATTAGTCTTATTCAGAATGTGAACATTAACAGGCATAACGCCCAGTTGATCTTTACCACTCATGACACCTCGGTTCTCGATAATGACATTTTACGCCGCGATCAGGTCTGGTTTATGGAAAAGGACAGCGATCAGGCCAGCAGGCTCTATCCCCTGAGTGACTTCAAACCCAGGCAAGGAGAAGCGTTGGAAAGAGGCTACCTGAAAGGACGCTATGGCGCCTTGCCGTTTATCGGCGAATTGAGGTTTTAATGGGCACGGATAATATATTCCATAAGAGGAAGGCCCGGCAGGCTGTGTCGCATCAACGAGAAAGGGCGAAACGGGCACAGCATGAACGGGTCCTCATCGTTTGTGAAGGGGAAAAGACAGAGCCGAACTATTTCAAATGCCTACGTTCAGCGCTTGCTATCAATGCCATGAATATGGTCATCGCGGACAAGAAAAAAGGACTCGATCCTAAGCGCCTCGTGGAATACGCCCTTGAAGAGTACCGGAAGGATAGTGATTATGAACATATATTCTGCGTATTTGACCGGGACAAACATGCGACTTATGATGCCGCCGTCGACAAGATACGAAGAACCCGAATGAGGAAAGGAACCAAACTGCACCCGATCACGTCAATTCCCTGCTTCGAAATCTGGCTGCTGCTTCACTTCATCTTTACCTCCCGATCATTTTGTGCAGCCGCTGACGATTCCAACTGTGCATTGGTCATGTCTGACCTGGAAAAACATATGCCGGGTTATGAAAAAGGGGCAAAGGATGTCTTTATGGGAGATAAACGGTTGGAAACCGCGATCAATAATGCAAGACAGCTCGAAGAATTCCATGAGACAAGCGGGACGGATAACCCCTCGACCAGGATATACAAGCTCGTTGAATATCTGAGAGGCTTGAAACGATGAAGTGGCTCCGTCTATGAACATGACCGTATTAGAAAAACTGATTGATTCAATAAAAAAGGCCTCCGCTTTTAATCAGACCATCCAAGTATCACCTGCGGCGGTGCTGTGGACAGATAAAGAACGACAATGGGAAGCGGTTGTTCCCTTGCTCAAGGGTATTTTTTCACAGCTTCTTGTTTTGGGTGAGTATGCCCCCGAATCCCGTTCAGGTCCCGCCATTTGGCTGAAGTGCATGATCGCCAGGACTCTTCCGGAGGCGGACTGGACGGAAAATACAGCGCCGATTCTTTACCTTCCCGATGTAAGCCGCATGGAACTGCGGGCCATCGAAAGTTGTCCGGCGGCATTGCAACCCTTGGCAGAGCTTCAATACCGGGGAACTTTCTGGAGCCAGAAGAACGGCAGGGACTGGACGCTTTATGCCTTTCTCAAGTCTGTGGACGGCGGTGTTGGCCTTGATGTGGCTCATGACGACAGAACCGTTCATGCCTTGCGCCGGGCGTTTCTGCACATCCTGGAGGCGAAAATTGACACTCTTCAGGGAAAGAGATTAGAGGCAAACGATTTTAATATGCTGCTAACCGGAGATCCTGTGAGCAAGCTTTTAAGATGGATGGATGACCCCACAGGTGTCAGAAACCATTGGATCAGTGAAGAATGGGAAGCCTATGTATCCCTCTGTAAGTCAGAATATTCATTTAACCCTGTGACCGAAGGCGAACTAACCGGGGCAGAGAAGTTGGCACATCGCCAAGGTAAATGGCTACAGGTATGGCAACGGTATGCCGAAGCACCACAACTCTATCCCAAAATTACCGAATTGCTGGGCCGTACATCACCGCCAAGCGATTTGTTCGAGGATAAATCTGCCTGGCCACAGATCAATGAAGCAGAGGAAAGCGACCTCCGCTTTGCCTTAGGAAAGCTGATGGAACTTACTCCAAGTGCAGCCCGTACCCAAGTACTTGAATTGGAAAAGCGACACGGGGAGCGGCGTTCATCGGTATGGGGGAAGCTGGGGCAGGCCCCACTTGCAATGGCATTGGAGCACTGCGCAGACGCTGCCAGGGGATCACTCCTGCCAATTGGCGGGGATACGTTAGAAGAGATGACGGCAAACTATGAGAAGAGCGGCTGGCAGGTGGACAGAGCAGCCTTGGATGCATTATCTGGCGTTACTAAAGCGGATGACGTCAAGACCGTGAAGGTAGTTCTTCAGAGTTTCTATAAGCCGTGGTTGGAAGATACAGCCTTCCGCTTGCAGGAGTTGGTCGCAAAGGACGGATATACCGCCACGGCCATTCCCGATGATCATCAGGATGGCGACCTTGTCCTATTCGTAGACGGACTCAGGTTTGACATTGGACAACTTTTTGTTGAGCGCCTAAGGATGGATGGTTATGAGGCTTCCCTTGCATCTACCTGGTCGGCGCTGCCTCCCGTTACATCAACGGCAAAACCCGGCGTTTCCCCGGTTGCCGGCATGATTGTCGGCGCACCCGACAATACCGACTTTGTGCCGAATGTGGCAGAAAACGGCAAGCCGCTGAGTCCGTATCATTTCAAGAAACTGCTTGAAGACGGAGGTTGGCAGCTTGTGGCAAAAGGTGAATATGGCTTACCTGGAGGAAAAGGATGGGCGGAGTTTGGCGATCTCGATCACTTTGGTCATGAACATGGCTGGAAATTGACCCGCCATATCGGGGACCATCTCAATGAACTGTTAGAGTACGTCGCGGCGCTTTTTAACGCCGGGTGGGCACGGATAAGGGTCGTTACCGATCATGGTTGGTTGCTGTTGCCGGGTGGTCTGCCGAAGGCTGAACTCCCAAAGTGTCTGACCGAAACCCGCTGGGGTAGATGTGCAATGGTCAAGGAATCAGCAACCATAGACAATATGATTGTTCCATGGCATTGGTGCACTGACGTCCGGGTAGCATTGGCGCCGGGCATTGGCTGTTTCACCAGCGGCAAGGAGTATGACCACGGTGGCATCAGCTTTCAGGAGTGTCTAATTCCCGTGGTGACCATTACGCAGAAAGTAGCTAAAACGTCTTCCAAGATCAAGGAACATGCATGGAAGGGCCTAAGATGTAACGTAACCATTGACGGTAACGCAAAGGGATCAAAGGTGGATATTCGCACCAAGCCCGCGGATGCCACGTCAAGCGTTGCCAAAGGTGGGAAAGTCGTCGAAGATGAACACAGCGCATCCCTTATCGTTGAAGATGACGGTCTTATAGGGACTGCTGCGATGATTGTTCTTGTTGACCAGAGCGGTGCGGTCGTATCGAAAACAGCGACGACTATAGGTGGGGATAAATAATGGAAATGGATTCGATAGATAAAAAGGGCGCCGAAGCCTTCGATGGTTATCTGGTTCGTAAAGACCTGGTGCGTAAGTTCAGCAAGCAATACCCGGTTCCAACCTATGTTGTCGAGTTCCTTTTAGGGCGCTACTGCGCCAGTGTCGATAATCAAGAAATACAAGAAGGGTTGGAAATTGTTGAACGGCAGTTATCGTCCCGCTCCGTAAAAGCAGGCGAAGAAGAGCTTTCTAAAGCCCGTGCACGTGAGCAAGGTTCCGTCAAAATCATTGATATTATCAGCGCGCGTCTCGATGCCAAAACGGATTCTTATCTGGCGACCTTGCCCAGCTTGCGGTTGAAGGATGTACGCATTTCCCCGGACTTGGTGAAACAAAATGAACGAATGCTCACCGGTGGGTTCTACGCGGAAATCGATCTGAGCTACGACGCCGCCATTGCCCAGGAGAGCAACGGTCGCCCCTTCGGGGTTGAGTCACTTCGGGCTATACAGCTATCAAAGCATGACATCCTGGATGTCCTCAGCAAAGGACGTGAGCAGCTAACTACCCAGGAGTGGAAACAATTCCTGTTGAGGAGTATCGGCCTGGAGCCGGGAAAACTGAGTCCCCGCGCCCAGGACATCATACTACTGCGCATGGTTCCCTTTGTGGAGCGCAATTACAACATGGCAGAACTTGGACCAAGGGGAACGGGCAAGAGTCACCTCTTCCAGCAGATATCGCCCTATGCCCATCTTATTTCCGGTGGCAAGGCCACGGTAGCCAGCATGTTTGTCAATAACGCATCAGGGCAGCGCGGTCTCGTTTGCCTTTATGACGTCGTCTGTTTCGACGAGATCTCCGGTGTATCCTTCGACCAAAAAGACGGCGTCAATATAATGAAGGGTTACATGGAATCGGGAGAGTTCAGCCGAGGTAAAGAGAGTATCCGTGCCGATGGTAGCATGGTGATGGTAGGTAACTTCGACGTGGACATCGAACACCAACAGCGCATCGGCCACCTGTTTGGCCCGCTGCCGCCGGAGATGCGTAACGACACGGCCTTCATGGACCGGATCCATGCCTATCTCCCCGGTTGGGATATCCCCAAGATGAATCAGGATCTTTTTACCGATCACTTTGGACTGGTCAGCGACTTTATATCGGAATGTATGTCCCAATTGCGCAAGCAGAGCCGTGTCGCGGTGATGCAGGGACGTGTCCTGTTCGGAGGCAGCCTTAGTGGCAGGGATACGACGGCTGTTACCAAAACAGTCAGCGGACTGATGAAACTCCTTTATCCAGATCCACAGAAACAGGTATCCGATGAAGATCTGGAATGGGCCGTCCGGCTTGCCCTGGAAATGCGACGCAGAGTCAAGGAGCAGCAGAAGAGGATCGGTTCTGCCGAGTTCCGCAATACACACTTCAGCTATACGATGGGGGAAGACGGTGTTGAAAAATTTGTCGCCACACCGGAACTGCAGAATGAAAATAGCATCGGCATGGACCCCCTTGAACCGGGGCAGGTGTGGACAATTAGCCCCGGCGGGATGGACGAATATTCAGGACTCTACCGGGTCGAGATCAATGAAGGGCCTGGTTCCGGGGTGAAAATACTGAATAAGCCGGCACCCCAGCCTTTCCAGGAAAGTGTCCGTTATGCAGAGCAGAATCTCTATGCGCGGTCGAAAAGCCTGGTGGGAGATCGTGATCCCAGAATGCACGAATTCACTGTTCAGCTTCGCTCGTTTGATGCGCCAAACACAGGAAACCAACTGGGCATGGCGGTGGTTGTGGCTCTTTGCAGCTCTCTCCTCAAAAAACCGGTTCGTGGTGGTTTGGTTGTGGTAGGAGGGATCAATCTCGGTGGCTCTATCGAACCGGTTTACAATGCGGTCACCATAGCCGAACATGCCGTAGAGAAAGGCGCCAACACGCTCCTCATCCCGGTAAATTGCCGGAAACAGCTTTATGATCTATCCGATGACATGGCCACTAAGATTGACATTCAGTTCTATGCAGATGCAAGGGACGCGGTTCTGAAGTCTATCATGGAATAAATCATGATTTCCCAAATTTGAAATAATCGATACATTCCAAATTCTCTTGCTTCGCTCCCAAGCATTTTGGGTCGAAAGCTGCTACACAAAGACCTTCCCCCCTTTTCATGCTTTCAATAAATATTGTATTTTCTTTGGGAAATATAGGATGTGTGACTTGGTACATGGACCAAATAAACGCCGAATTTATTTTTTCAACCACCACGCTTGCTCAGTACGGGTTGTAAGCAAGCATATGTGCGTAGCGGCCACAAATCTCGCTCTCAATAAATATTTTCTATAATCGTCTTGGCAAGATCATGATCGAAGCGTATTTTCTCTTGCAGACATGCACGATCCCCTCGCCGTGGTCAATAAGGTGTTATTGATGGAAGCTTGGCAGGGAGAGAGCGCCTTTTTACTTAAGATTGCTGCTGCTTGGCTGCTGAGCTTCCTCTCCTTCCGGGGCGCCGCCCATAGCATTCAAAAGCTCGTTAGCTCTATCCCGGATGCCGGTCAATGCCCCGGTGAGATCGTTGCGATCGTCTTCCGACCAGTCACCCCAGGGTAACGTTGATATTTTCCCGGACAGTTCATCCATCTTTACGAGGAGGGCGCGTTCCTTCGAAAGCTTCTTTTTGCGATCGGTCGGTTGCAATGTCTTGCCCGCCTTGGCCATATAGTTCTGGAATTTGCGTCGCATGGCAAAATCAGATTTCATTTTGGCCGCGTCAAGGAGGACTGACTTCGGGATATTTACATTCGTCCGGGCGGCACTGCGAATATCCTCCGGAAGATTGTTCAGGGTCAGGGTTTCAGAAACAGTTGATTGTCCCTTACCCAGGGCTTCGGCAAGCTGATATTGATTGAAGGTGTATTCCTTCATCAGGGCGTCCATTTGCTCCGCTTCATCTACCGGCGCCAAGCCTTCCCGTTGAAGGTTGTCAACGAAGCCCTGCAGACGCGTGTCTCCGGCGGTGAAGGTGCCGTTTATTTCCGTCAGCCCCGCCTTTCCCGCCGCCTGGACGCGGCGGTGGCCGGAGACGATAACCAGTGCTGCCTGCTCATCCTGACAAAACTGGATAGGGACCAGGACTCCGAGTTTCGCGATGGAAGCGGCAAGATCGTTGAGGGCGTTGGGCTCCATAAAACGGGCCTGCTTGGGATCGGGGTGCAGATCGGCAATCTTGAGTTTGTAGAGACGGCCCTTGACATATTTTGTCGCCATATCGAAATCCTCCTCACCTGATTTTCATCTAACATAAGCATAAGATTGCAAATGTCAAGGACTGATTTATGCAAATTTATGCGTTCATCGGAAAAAGATCGTAGTCCGATCAAACTTAACTATTTGATATAATTAAGTTAAAATCGACCCTGCGGTGATGATTAAGAAATTTACGACATATGCCTATATTCAATTTAATATCAGTAATTTATAGAAAATTAATTTATTGTGGTCATCAAAAGTCGCGACCGTGAAAATACGCTTCTGCAAAACGCGGCATTCGCTTTTTATGAAAATCCACCCCCCCCCATCCCGAAAACCTGGAGCAGGCATTAGCCAAGTTGGAAGAATTGATTTAAAAGCAGATATTGCTCAGTGAAAAAAGGGCGTATCCGCTATGAAGATAACGGGATACGCCCTTTTTATAAAAATCGGATCAGTTATCTTTTCTCCACCTGTGATCCTATACCGCCCGGTCCGGTCTGGTAAATCATCAGATCGGGCGTATAAACACGCACCTTGTTTTCCTCTCTCATCTGCGTGAAGGTCCGGGCCTTCAGGATAGAGTACCAGACGCCGATCGGTTGCCCCTTGTCGTCGTACATGATGAAACCATGCTGAAATTCTCGATATTCCTGTGCCTTATCCTGCATGTGTATGATCATGTCCCGGAAACTCTCAGGGGTCGGTTTAATAGATTTCCAGAGGTCGGAATCAAGGACATACTGTTTCTTCACGCCGATCAGGGCATTGGGGTAAAGATCGGGACCGCTGTAGTAATAGTTCATCCCCGGATCGATCTTGAAGGCCTCGAAATCCTTTGTCACCTGCCCATCGGGAAGGATGTTTCCGTATCTGCCGCCCCAGAAACCCGTCATGATGAATGCCATGAATAAAATCATCATCAATACCACTCTTCTTCGTTTCCAAAATATCATCTTCATGCCTCCTCAATTCTTAGTGTCTATTCAAGAGATTCCAAAAGCAGTTTGTTGCCCTCCAATGCAGTGTTCACACTTTGCAAATGTTCTTCTGAGCTGAAAACGGCTATGGAACTTGATTCTCTTGATTTGTCTAAAAAACATGCTGACGCCTCCCCCAATTTCTTGATGGTCATTGCCAGGATTTCGTCCCTGAGGGTCTGCCGGTAGGCGTCGGTAAGCCCTGATAACTGGCGGATCATGGCCGTGTACCCTTTGTTTGACGGATCCATAGGTCGGTCCATTATGCCGATGGTTCCGATGACGGCCTTATCGAGATCCTCCTGAGAGATGTTTTGCTGATTCAATGCCGTAATGGCGTCATCGTAAACCTTCAAGGTGCGGAGAATGTGGGGATCACGATATGATAAAAATGAGAAGACCCCGACGAGGGGATCGTAGGACGACATGCCCCCGTACGCGCCCCCCTGTACGCGGATCTGTTTGTAGAGATAGCCGTTCGATAAATACCTTGATGCAACCATGAGGGCGGCCGTATCGCTGTGACCGTAGGATGGCGCCGGGAGGGCTCGAGCCACATAGGACACCTGAGCCGGGATGACAACCCCCCGGTCAACGGGTTCTAGCCTTGGCGGCTTGATATTCTCCGCAAGGTTGCCGGACGGGAATCTTGCGACTAGGGGAGCAAGGTTATCGAACATCGTCGTCAGTCCCCCTTCCTCTGCCGTCAGGTTGAAGGTCAACCTGTCCTTTCTGAAAACTTCCCTTTTTAGGCGCAGCAGTTTTTCCAAAAAACCCTCCCGGTTTTCGTCGAATTCGTCGGTCATCTGCTTCAGGGAGCGGAGCTGTGTTTTACCGTGCCACTGTTCGTCACGCCACGCCGATACGGACAGGGACGAAGCTGCCAGACGCCGGGCAAAAAGATGACCCGAGGGGACAATGGAAGCATGAAAACGATTCTTCTTTTCCATCAGGAGATCCTGCATGCGGCGTTGATCCTTCAGATCGCCCGCGCAGAGAAGATCGGACAGGATGTTAATCGCGTCCGGGATATGCCTGTTCAGGGTCTTGAGGCGAAAGATCATTTCCTGCCAGGACCTTCCTTGATTCATGATCAAACCGGCATTGAGTGAGCACCTTATTCCTCCCGTTTTCAGGGCGATGCGCTTGGACATATCCTCATAGCCCATCCCGGCGGCTCCCATCTGGGTGATAAATTTACCCAGGAGCGGAAGATATGGCTGCAGGTCATCAGGGATCGCGGAGATATCAAAGGCCAAGTCCAGGTAGGAGATGCCGTTGGTAAAAAGATCATGAGTCATCCCCATGGTGTTGTCCATGGAAATAAGTTCCCCGGGAATATTTTCCGTCTCCCCGCCGATATCCGTAATTTTCAGTCTCGGCAACGTCGCCACGGCGGCGGTTGTATCCGGTTCCGTCTGGAATGCTTTTAACTCCCCAACCTCCTGATGAATCCTCTCCTGCTCATCTTTTGCCAGGGAATCCTTGATCCCGGCCATCTTTTTCCTGAAATCACCTTCCCATGTCTCCATACAGGTCGGACTCGGTTCCATTACTGAGAGGATACGATGAGGGTTGTCAATCAACCACTTCTGGATCAGTTCCTCAAACAGCGACGGGTTTTTCTGCCACTTGCGGCGGATCATATCGATAAGACCGGGGAAGTTCAGGCTATGGAGGGGATCTCCGTCGTACATCCAGGTATGAAAGACCCGGTTCATGAGGACGATGCCATAGGGATAGTTCTGGCGGATAATTTCCCGGCCCCGGAACTCGATCTGATGAAGGGTTCCTTCAATGAGCTCCTTGTCCACACCTTCCCGGACCACCCTGGCCAGGGTGTCAAGGATCAGGGATTCAATGGCTTCTCCCTTTTGCGCTTCCGTACCCCGGAGGCCTACGGCGAATACCACCTGTTTATAATCCCGCTCAAAGCCCGTGACCGGCGAGAGATCCTGGCCCAGTCCGGAGTCAATGAGGGCCTTGCGCAATGCCCCGGCAGCGCTGCCCACGAGAACCCCGCTGATGACCTGAAGCAGAATCACAGTTTCTTCATCGGTGTTCTCCGTGAGCAACCAGGCCATATTGGCGATTGCCTTGCCATGGGGATCATCTTCCCTGCCGATGGGAAAGACGTCTTTCACTGCTCGCGGGGATGACCATCTCTCCTGGGTGGGAATTGAAGAATCCAGTGAGATACGACCAAAGTCCTTCAGCATCTCCTGAAGAAACAGCAGGTGCTCTTCCGTGGGAATATCCCCGTAGATAAAAATCCGGGCGTTGCTTGGTGAATAGTAGGCCTGATGAAATTCCTTAAACTGCTGATAGGTCAGGTTGGGAATATCAGCAGGGTTTCCCCCGGAGTCGAAACGGTAGATGGTATCGGGAAAGAGGTTTTCCTGAATTGCCTTGTACATAAGGTTGTCAGGAGACGAATAGGCCCCCTTCATCTCGTTGTAAACAATTCCGGAGATGGTCAGATTCTCTTGCCCCTCGGTGTTGGCAGCCCATTCCAGATGATGTCCCTCTTGGAGGAATGTCTCTCTGAGGAGCCGGGGCCGAAAGACCAGATCCGTATAAACGCGGGCCAGATTGAAGAAATCGACTTTGACCTGGCTGGCAACGGGATAAATGGTTTTATCGGGATAGGTGAATGCGTTAATAAAGGTCTGCAATGTTCCCCTTAAGAGTTCATTGAAGGCGTCTTTAACAGGATAGTTTTTCGAGCCGGCAAGAACGGCGTGTTCCAGGATGTGGGGGAGGCCGGTGGAATCTTTGGGAGGCGTCCGGAAGGCGATGGCGTAAAGATTTTCCCGGTCATCGCAGTGCAGATGGAGGACCTTTGCCCCGGTGACGATATGTTCCAGTTCATAAGCGGTCACACGGATCTCGGGGATCTGCTCAATTCGCTTCACCAAAAAACCAAGCTGTGTTTCACCGACTCTCAACATTGCCTTCGGGCAAGCATTTGCTGCTGACATATCTTTCTTTCTCCTTGAAGTGCCATAGCGGCCACTGATCGGTTCTATACCGGAGATTGGATGTCTCGTCAAATTTTCAATGCCGTTGTTTTCATTTCGTCGCTCTTGACAGGGCGCCGTTTTACCGTATAGAGAGGGGTTGTGAAGAATAAATACAACATGGTTGTTATCCTCGGTCCTACCGCATCGGGGAAGACCCTTCTGGCCGTCCGTCTGGCAAAGGATCGCGGCGGTGAAATCATCTCCGCCGACTCCCGGCAGGTTTACCGGGGCATGGACCTCGGTACGGGTAAGGATCTTCTCGACTATACCATAGAAGGCGTTGCCGTTCCCTTCCATCTCGTCGATATTGTGGAGCCGATGGAAGAGTTTCACCTTTTTGCCTATCAGCGCCTTTTTCACGGCTGTTTTAAAGACATTACGGCACGGGGCGCCCTTCCGGTGCTTGTGGGTGGCAGCGGGATGTACCTGGAAGCCGTTATCCGTTCCTATGATCTGCGGGAGGTTCCTGAAAACAAGGACTTGCGCCAGGAACTGGGCAATCTGGATATGGATGCCTTAGCCGGACGTTTGCAGGCTGTTCATCCAGATCTTCACAACAAGACGGATCTCCTGGATCGGGAGCGCCTGCTCCGGGCGATCGAAATTGCTGAAGTTACACGGGTTAAAAGAGCGCAACCGGCAGACGGTATGCCGGACGACAATCCTTTGGTCTCCAGCCCGGGGTCTCACACCTCCGTCACCGGGCCTCAAGCCCCCGGCCTCCGGCCCCTGGTCATAGGCGTGCGGTGGGAACGGGCGGTTCTTCGCCAACGCATAACGGACAGACTCCACGCCCGCCTCCATTCCGGAATGGTGGAGGAAGTCGCCGCCCTGCATCAAAGGGGTGTCAGTTGGGAAAGACTGTATCATTTCGGTTTGGAATACCGCTATATCAGCTTATATCTTCAGGACCTGATGAGCTTTGACGATATGGTCAAAACCCTGAATACCCGCATCCACCAGTTTGCCAAACGGCAGGATACCTGGTTCCGGAGGATGGAAAGACTGGGCGTCGTCGTCCACTGGATTCCCGGAGATGATTACGCCGCTCTGCGATCACTTGTGGAGGATCGCCTGACAGGATAATGGATAATGTATTCCTCACATCTTGACAAATACCTGCAACGCTATAGCGTTTGTGAGGCCTATCCCCTTTACGGGGGAGAAATGGCCGATCTCGACCAGATCGTCGTCATTCCCGCTCTGGCGGAAAAAGATGCCCTCTTTCACACTTTGACCAGTCTGGCCTGCAACGGGAAAGATGAATTAAAGCATAGCCTGGTTCTCTGCGTTATCAACAATCGCCCCTCCCCATTTGCTACGACGGAAGATGTCTGGAATAACCTGGAAACAATGATGATCATGAAAGATATGATCAAGGGAGATCTGCCTGATCATCGTCTCGCCGGCACGAATATCACCGACCTTGTTCAGGAAATATTGGCAAGCCCCCTCCGTCTCGCCTTTATCGACGCCTCATCACCGGGGCATGAATTGCCTCCCAAGGGCGGTGTCGGTCATGCAAGAAAGATCGGGATGGACAGATCGCTAACTTTATTGGATTCCCAGTGTCATGAAAAGAAATTGATTTTCTGTCTGGATGCCGATACCCTTGTAGATCCAAACTACCTGTCTTCGCTTCGGAACCACTTTGAGCGTTTCTCCCCACCGGGGGCGGTCGTTGCCTTTTCCCACCGCATACCGGAGGATCGGCGCCTTGGGGATGGTATTTGCTGTTATGAAATATTTCTCAGGTATTATGTCCTCGGACTTGGTTGGGCCGGTTCTCCCTATGCCTTTCACACTATTGGTTCCACGATGGCCTGCACCGCAGCAGCATACACCGCTGTCCGGGGCATGCCCTGCCGGCAGGCGGGGGAAGATTTCTATTTTCTGAATAAATTAGCCAAGCTCGCCCCCCTTGGCGATATCCGCGACACAATCGTTTATCCCTCCGCTCGACCGTCAGGTCGGGTGCCATTTGGGACGGGTCGGCGCATGCTGCGTTTCCTGGAGGGCGGCCATGACGAATATCTTATCTACGACCCAAGGGTCTTTTCTGTCTTGAAGGCATGGCTGGAGGAATTTACCCGGGAACCCGGCAGCTCCGGTGATGACCTGCTGGCCAGGGCGGCGGCGATTTCACCCCACCTTCACTCTTTTCTTGATCGCAACGAATTTGCGGCTGTATGGGAGCGGATCAGAGGCGCCAACCGTCGTCACGAATATTTGACGGGACAATTCCATGGCTGGTTCGATGGTTTTAAAACCCTGAAACTGATTCACGAACTCTCAGCGGATGCCTTTCCTCCTATTCATATGTTCAAGGCCTTGAAGATCCTTTTCCAACAGATGAACCTTCCCATGGCCGACGTCCTCGCTGACACCGAAAGTCTAACCCTTGATGAACAGATGCTTATTCTTGACTTCCTTCGTCGGGGAAGTTTTATCAACCCCTAAGAGCCGACGCGCTGCATGACGATACTATGGTCTCCCGTGTCCATGTACATCTTGTTGCCGTCGATGCGGTATCTGGAATTGATCACATAGTTCGGCTTGTTGATGACCAGCGTGGCGCCTACAACGCGGTAACTCTCAATATCCGTTTCTACTTTGCCATTGGCAAGCGTCGTTGTCGTAGTAACCGTCCCATCCTGGTTGAAGCGTGAAATCATTGACTGGTATTGTTTCTTGGGGCGCGGTGTGACGCTTACCACTTGCCATGTCGTATTCGCAAGGGGCTGCACTTCCTCATGGGTCGCCGTCTGACGTTTCTTGGCATCGGATTTGTCGACTTCGTTGCCGATTATATAGCCAAGCCCGAGCCCAACTCCCGCGCCGATGAGGGTTCCTGCCGTGTTGTGTCCGATGGCCTGCCCCACGAGCGCTCCCACACCGGCGCCGCCCACCGCCCCCATCTCGGACTTGTCCATAGTCGCACAGCCGGCGCCCAGGAAGAGCACCGTACAAAGTACGCCCGATCCAGCAGCTTTTTTCCATCCGTCCATCTTTTAATCCTCCAATCCTTTCGTCCCGTCATTTTTTGATTAGAACTTTTTAGTTGCATAGGCCGTTTTGCGCCGATACCATTACATATCCGGCTCTCATGTTACTGTTTCCATATCATAATTATTTTGGAAATTACATCATTGATTGCGGAGCGATATCCATGAAACCCGCAACAACCGTTGTGACAATCCAGCTAGTGGTCATGTCAGCGGCACATCTGGCAAGGATCATCTCTCAGGTTGTCTCAGAATAAACTCTGTCTTTCCCGTGCTTCTTCGCCTGATACATGATCTGGTCAACCCGGTGAATGAAGGTCTCCATGCTTTCTTGTGGCTTATGCTGAGCAATTCCGATACTCATTGTCATATGAACCTCTTTATCCGGCGTCGGGTAAAAAATCTCTTCCTTGAATTCTGACCGGATTCTTTCCGCCGAAACGGCGCTATCCGCGCTTGTCGTCATGGGCAGGAGGATGGTAAATTCTTCGCCGCCATAACGATAGGCGGAATCCGTTTGGCGCAGACATCTTTTGACCGCCTGACCGAGCCTTAATAAGACTTGGTTTCCTTCGACATGGCCGTAAGTGTCGTTGAATTCCTTAAAATTGTCGAGATCGAGAAGAAGCATGGTTAACGGCTGTTCATAACGATCTGCCCGATCGATTTCCATTCTAAGCTGATCAAAAAAATGCCTGCAATTGTAAAGCTGGGTGAGGTCATCGACAATACTCAGCTCACGGTATCTCTTTTCGCTTTCTCGCAACCCTTCATAAGCCGCAGTCAAGTTCGTATTGGCATCCTTTAGATCGATATCAATCTTCTTCATTTCCATCTTTTGTTGGCTTAGCTTTATTGCCAGACGATAGGTAATTATTCCTATACTCAGCGGGAAAACGGCCAACATCGGCATGCAGGCAAGGACATTTAACATGGTCGACTCTGGTCGGATATTCAACCCCACAAGGAGTATGGCCAAAAAGCCACCCAGCAGTTGTGCAAAAAAGCCTTTTATAAATAGACGGATTCCACCGGCAGAGATATTATCCATGCTCATCATGACAATGACAATGACGCTTGGCAGTATATTAAACGACATCAAAGGAACCCATAAGCCACCCAAAAACGAATCAATCAACAGATTCCGTATTTCGGCCTTGTAGGGATTTCGGCTGTTTTTCGCTACGAAATAGGCAATGTGGGGCCAAAGAAAGCCATTGGCCGCCAGGCCCAGCCAAACCAGGGCATGGGTTTCTTGTTGGAAAAATACCGAAGCCACACAGAAGAATCCTAAGCCCAACCCAATGATACGGGGTAAGTATAGTCGTTTGACAAACGTTTGGCCTTTGGCGATGTTTTCATTCTTGGGCATGTTTCCCTCGCCTTTCTTTGAATTGAATAGGGCGTCGCTCATACATATTGAATATTTAGCGTTAAATCAAGGATTATTGCCGTCATGCCCTCATCCTATCAGACAAAATCTGATCTCCAACATCAAACATCCTTATCCAGACAAACGCCCTTTTCTCATCCCATATTCATCATTCCCCTGATTGTTAAAAATTGCTTTCGGGATTACCTTAGAGTCGAAAGAGAGAAAGAGAGAGGAGACGACGACCATGAAAAAGACAGGAGCAAAAGACAGAGAGAGATTCGCAAAGAAGGCAGGCAAGACCTGGATGGATCCCATGTGCACCCCGGTCGAGACCAGGTAGATCAGGACACTAAACAAGGATAACGATTCTTAGCTTAAGAGAGGAGGAAGGATCATGAAAAAGGAAAAGAAAGCATACAAGGGTTGGATTGACCCCATGTGCACGCCTTATCATTACAAGAAAGGCTGACAGCACTGAGAATACATAAGGTCTGCCGTAGCGGCAGAAGTGGTCGAGAGAGGTAAGATGACCGTAAATATGAATACCTGCCTCTCTCAAAGTTAAGGGCGGGGTTGAATAGACTCTGCCCTTGATTTTTTCAATAAAGCCATCCCTGGCGAAAGCCCCTGTATAAATCTGATTCAGGGGTTTTTTTCTTTTTGACCTTATTTCGAATGATAATAACCACTTTGTGCTTTTTTCCCATTGACACTCAAGGACATCCATCGTAGTATTCGCGATATCGATGCGCGTATTTTGTCAGTATCAGTTTCACAACACCTAACCATCCCACCGCACTGAAAGGAGTGTCCGATGAAAAAGATTATTGCCCTGCTGTCCGTTGCATTTTTTGCAGTTGCTATCCTTGCCTTTGCTGCCGAAGACACCAAGCCGGAACTGCGCCCTGCCCAGAAGATAATGCAGGCCCGAGTAGCCTGGCTGACCGCAATGAACAAAAACCTTGGCGCTAAATATTTTGGTGCCGTTGCCAAGGATGCCGATGATTTGGCAGTCCAGACCAAGAAAGTTGGCGATAATATTCAAAACCCTCTGGGCAAAGAGCTGACCTTAGCCATTTCATCGCTTGCCAAGGACATTTCCGCTGCCGCTGCCAAGCAGGATGGAGACACTGTCAAGGCCAAGCTGGGAGAGATCAAAGGTAAATGCGGCGAGTGTCACGTAAAAATCCGCGATAAGAAATAGCTCGCAAAACAGCTCCCAAAGGAACCCTCATAACGGCAGCGCCTCACACAATGATTGTGGTGCCTGTTTCAGGGTAGGTCAGTCGATCAGAAAGCTGAATAGCGCGTTTGAAAATATGAAGGCATCAAGGTATCATAGAGCCATTGAAAGGGGGGAATAAGAATTATGAAATGCAATGTTGGTAGGACCGACAAAATGTTCAGGATCACGCTGGGGGTCATTATTATCCTGGCGGGTTTCTATTACCAAAGCTGGTGGGGTGTGGTTGGCGTTGTTCCTATTGTGACCGGTTTTATCAGATGGTGTCCAGCATATCTGCCTTTTGGGTTTTCTACCTGCGGAGATGAAAAAGAATAAGATCCATGACCAAGGTTTGGATTGAGCCCTTATCCATCTGAAGATATGGCATTGTCCTTCTCCTGAAACGGCAGTCTATACTTTCACATGCAAAATTGGCAACCCCAGATGTTGACGTTTTGTCTCACCAAAGAGTTGGATGTTTTCTCTAACCGTTGATTCGCCCCTTTTACCTTTTCCTGAAACCTCTATCGCGTGAGACCCGCCCAGATGCAGGGCATGTTTACCGAGACGCCGGCTGATTTCATCCATGGCTTCATAAAGGGTGCGAACCTTATTTTCCGGGCGATATTCTCATAAGAAGACCTTAACGGGCGTCTTAATCCTGTGATGTCGGCAAAGGCTTCATCAATTGAATATTCTTCAACCTGGGGAGTGAAGCGGCGCATGATCATAAACATCCGGCGGGAAAAGAGGCTGTAGGTCTCATAGTCAGAGGGAAGCACAACAAGCCCGGGACAGATGATTTTAGCGTCACGCAAGTTTACGCCGCGTTTAATGCCGATTTTCTTTGCAGCGTGGGAAGCGCAAGCTACGATTCCACGTTCTGTACCTGTGATGACCGGCTTGCCCCTCAGTTCCGGATGTAATACTTCCTCGCAGGACGTAAAGAAAGCGTCACCATCAATGTGCAAAATGGCTTGTGGCCATGAATGGAGGTTGAATATAGCACCGTCCATGATATGTCCCCGAAAAATGATCACGGACATAGTAGAACGTTTGTTCTATTGTATCAAGGAAAATGTTTGGGATGATTTGTCAGGGGATGCTACCTGACGCTATCGACGGGAGGCAAATGAGGAAGATAATCCCTCACAAAAAGAAAAAGCCTTCTCTGGAGCCGTCAACTCCTGAAATGGCCTTTCTTCGTTTGAGTTGCAAATTCTATCTTGCAGGAATTGATTAATTTATTTGGCGTCCCCACGGGGAGTCGAACCCCGGTTACAGGCGTGAAAGGCCCGTGTCCTAGGCCACTAGACGATGGGGACGTCTTTGGTCTGTTGTCAAGAATTGAGGTCTATATCCTTTAGCTTCAAGAAATGTCAAGAAGTAAATTGTATCTGCCGATCAATAATTTATGTCGCATCCCAGTTTGAAATACGGGATGGAGTGGATAAAACCGTTCACTCGAAGGTGACCGGTTCCCGCAGGATCGAATCCCGGGCCCGTTCAGCCCGTTCAGCGATGTCCGGATGGATGTCCTTCAGGGACATGATCTGCCGCAGGTTGTCTGCTGTTCTCAAGACAAGCATGGCCATGTCCCCATCGGCGATGCCCGCCTGCGCAATTATCTCATCCCAATCGCCGCCTTTGGCCCATTCGTACAGGACCCAGGAGGGCCAGAAATAGAGGGGGCGAGCCGGGAAACCGGCTTCTTCCAGGCGTTTGAGCAGTGGCTTCACGGTTGTCATAACCCGCCGGCAAGCCTCGTTCAGAATTCTGAAACGCCTTCTCGTGTCCTTCAGGATGACCTCCTGATCCCCGTCATAGATGAAGGGGGCGACAACGGCAGCCATCAGCGCCGGGTCCTCAGGGAAGGA
This sequence comes from Syntrophus sp. (in: bacteria), assembly GCA_025355725.1. GTDB lineage: Bacteria > Desulfobacterota > Syntrophia > Syntrophales > UBA8958 > UBA8958. Next base: position 671 of record JANXZC010000163.1, on the reverse strand, counting down.
ACGCTGTTTGATACATTCTCCGATCAGCAGGGGTTGATCGAGGCGCAAGCGGGCCGCCCAGAGGCCGCTTTCCGTCAGGCGCTCCCCCCCGTCCACAAAACCTTCGGCCTTCAAGAAATTCAGGTATCTGAGGAAGTCATTCCAGAGACCGGCGCCGGTCTCGGCGGTGGTGCGCTTCCGGTGGAGGGAGTGCTGATAAACCGCCAGGGAATGTTCAAAAATCTCGCGGATGCCCTCCGGCGTCTGGGAAAGCAGGAGATTGAGAACCATGGAAAAATCATTCCGGATCTGGCTTTGGATGTCTTCCGGTTCCCGGAAAAAAAGGTTGCGGACATGAACCGGATCCATAAAGCGTCCGGGGACGATGAGGAGAAAGCCGATCTTGTCGATGCCTCTTCTTCCCGCCCGCCCGGTCATCTGGTGAAATTCCGTACTGCTTAAGGGACTGAAGTTATTTCCGTTAAATAGGTCGGAGTTGAATAAAACGATCGTCCGGGCCGGATAATTCACCCCGGCAGCCACGGTGGAGGTGGCAAAAATGGCACGCAGTTTCCCCATTTTCATCAATGTTTCCACAAAGAACTTCCAGGCCGGCAACTGCCCGCCGTGGTGGGTGGCAACCTGGGCGCGTTCCAGATAGTCACCCGTCGCCCCCAGCGCTCGGCAAGCTC
>JANXZC010000139.1 GCA_025355725.1 Syntrophus sp. (in: bacteria) | reverse complement strand
AGGTATTATAGAAGTCCACGTCGTTTCCAACTAAATCCTCCCCATAAGACTCTATGTAACTGTTTGTCCCGCCGAACACCTCGTCGCTCTTGTAGATAAATTCCTTGCTCCCCAGCATGGACTGGACCGCAACAAGGGACTTATCCGTTTCCTGGTAGATACAAAGATAATCATAGTCGCTGAAGGAGATGATCTTTTCCGGACCCTCTCCCAGGTTATCCAGGGTAAGGCCGTAGATGGAGAGCCCGCGAGGGATTCTCAGTTGCTTGCCCTCCTGATATTTGCCGCCGCTCCATACCATGTCGTGAATAAGTGTTTCAAATGGCCGCCCCACGCCTATCTTTTGTCCCAAAACCCGAATTCCCCCGGGCTTGCTATCGATTACCCGGAAAAGCCAGGGGAGATTATCGGCAATTTTCACAAACTTTCCGTCCTTCCACTCGAGGATAAAGGAATCGACGGTGTTGAACACACTATACTGCCCCCGCTTTGATACCACATTGGAAACGATGATTTCCTTGACGCCATTGTTGTTGAGATCGGCGATGTCGACGCCGACAAAGTTGTTATATTTGCCGTAGCTGATCTTTTGGAGGAGCAGGCAATCATTTCCCTTTCTCTGATAGATGTAGACGCTGTTTTCGTCAATAACCACGATTTCGTTCAAACCGTCGCCGTTTACATCTCCGACATCGAGTCCTTTGTAGTTCGTCGGGTATTTCTGGCTCATCCAGAAGCTCTTCTTGTCCCGGGGTTGGCCGCCGGTCAAGAAATCCGGATTGATGGACCCGGTGAAGGTTGCTTTCTTGCCTGTACGCATGCCGGCAATAATGAGATCCTCCCGGCCTTTTTGCGGCTCAGAAGATCCGGAAGTGGACATCTGGGGGAGGGCAGGCGTCTTGGCCGCCATTGGGGCAGCCACGGCGGGTGCGACAGGCACTGCTGTCCCCAGGATGTGCTGATCGATCCGCGAGGCGAAGTCGCTTATTTTTACAATGACATCATCCATTCCCTGGGACTGGGTCGAGACACTGACTGCCTGTTTATAAGCGGCGATATCCACCAGTTTTGCGTCGATACTGACACTGTTGCCGATCTTGGTAATACTCCCCGAGACAACGTAATCGACATTCAACTTCTTTCCCAGGGCGTAGATGTCGGCGAGGGTCATCTCTTTTACCTTGACGGATTTCATGGCGTCGAGAACCTTGTCCTTGCTGATAACCTCGATCTTGTCGATGGAGGCAATCCGGGACGAGAGCATGTCAACAATGCCCTGCTGCACGTAATCTATGTTATCGGCGCTGTTGAGGGCAAAGGGAAGTACGGCGACGCTTTTATTGTCCTTTGCCCACAGGGGTACTGTTATCAAGAGCATGAAGAGGAGCGTTATCAGCAGCCTTGATCCATATCTTCGAAATCGATTCATTTTTTCCCCTCGTCCTTAATCGTTATTGTATTGCCTTGCAGCATAATTATCGGCACTCACTAACACACCGTCTTTTATTATTCAAGATTGTTTTTCTTGCCTTATTGAAGACCCATCCAGATCAGACCCAGATATTCATGGATGGCCGCTTCCATCTTGCCCAGGGATCCGGAGTCGGGAAAGAACATCCCGGGATGGAATCGTGACTGTTTGACGATGATGTAATCGGTCGGCGCGGGGATCGGGTCCATCCCGAATTTGCGAAAAAGGGCTATGGACCGGGGCATGTGGATGGCCGAGGTCACGAGAATGAATCGGTTATGGCCGACGCTGCGAGAAATAAATTTTGCCTGATCCGCCGTATCCAGGGATTTATTTTCTTTCATCACGTCATTATCACTAACGCCCATCAACAGGGCCGTCTTCGCAAGCGTTTCACTCTCCGGGACATCCTGGAATACGGCCCCGCCGGAAAGGATAAGCCTGGAACCGGGAAGCTGATGGTGGAGCCTTACCCCTTCCAGGAGGCGGATCAGGGAACTCGGGCCAAGCTGGCTGGAAAGGGGCAGGCGTGAATCGGGCAGAGAGCCCCCTCCCAGGACAACGATCCATTTGATGTCTTTGGAGGTCTTAATATTTTGGACATCGAGCAAAGGGAGGTAACGGTTTTCGAGAGATACTACGAGCTGGTCAGCCAGAAATCCGTAGCTTGCCAGGAGGAGCAGGATCGCTCCCAGGGTAATGAAGATTTTACCAAGACTTTTCCTTCTGGTCATCCACAGGAGTATCAAACCGGAAACCAGCAGGGCCAGCACAATGGACAAGGGCTGAAAGAGGGGGGAGACAATTTTTTTTAATAAGAAGAGAGTTTCTGCCATCAGCGCATCAGGTTTTCCCCCGTCTCCGGGTTTCTATTGGGCAAGTCGTTAAAGGGCATGGTCAGGTGGTAGACTCCGTATTCCATGACTGCCTTGATCGGCAGGCCCGCCTTTTCATAAACCTTGAAGATAGCCTTGTTATTGGCAATAATATCTGCCGTGAACCCCAGGAGACCTTTTCCCCTGGCGACTTTCATGAGCATTTGCAGGATCAGGGACGCGATCCCCTTGCCCTGATAAGTTTCTTCCACAACAAATGCCGTATCGGCGTACGACTGGTCGGCAAGGCGGACGTACCTTCCTTCGGCGATAATCCTTTCCATCCCCGCCTCCTCGACCACCCCGACGATCGACATGACCTTGCGGTAGTCCACATTTACATATTCCTGCATCTTGGCGTGGGGCATCTGCTTTATCTCGCTGAAGTAACGGTAATAGACGGTATGATCGGAAAACCGGTAAAAAAGGCGCCGCATCTCTTCTTCGTCCGAGGGCTTGATGGCGCGAAAGTTGACGGTCAGACCGTCTTTCCAGGTCTGAGAAAAGGAGAGATCAAAGGGATACATGGCCCCCGATTCGGTAAGATAAATCTGGTCGGGGAAAAGGATATGGGCCTCTTTGGCCTGCCGGACGAGCTCCGGCCGGTCGGCGGGATGGGCGATGTCAATGAGGGCCTGGGCCCGTTCCCGGACCGTACGTCCTGACATCGAGGCGATTCCGTAGTCGGTGATGATAAGATCCAGGGCCTCGCGGTTGCTGAACTGGTTAGGGAAATCCTGCACGGAAAGCAGGATGTTCGCCTCCCCTTGCAGATTGCGACTGGGCAGGGCAAAGACGGCGCGACCTCCCTTGGAGTGCATGGCCCCGGCGAAGAATTCCTCCGCCTGCCCCGGCCCCCCGCCCACATTACCCCGCCCGGTATGCAGGGCAATATTACCGGTGAGGTCGATTTTCCTCGCCGGTAATATTGCCATCATCCGGTCGTTAAGACTGATACGGAAGTTATCGGAGACGATGTCGATGCCCTGAAACTCAATGAGGGGATTGTTGTGGAGCCATTTCATTAGTTCCGGCGTCCCCTGGGCATAGGAAGTCAAAGATTTATTGCGGAAATATCCTTTGTTCCGGTTAGTTGCAGCGCCGCTCTTCACCAGATCCATGAGGGCGTCGGTAAAGAAAAAGGTGTGAACCCCCAAGTCCCGCTTGCGGAGTAGGTGTTTTCCCAGGGCCTCGAAGAGGGCTCCGGGATAGAAGGAAAGGCAACTGCCGTCGGTGATTACGGAGGCCACATGGGTGGCCACCTTGTCCATGACATCATCAATGGGCCAGCGGGGCAGGTAAATTAGGGGTTCGGAGGCGCGGACGAGGCAATCAAAATCATTGAAATGGACGAAGGTATTGCCCATCGTTCTGGGGACCTGGTCGTTGATTTCTCCTACCACCAGGGTTGCCTTCTCCATGGCGTATTTGCCGGCGTCCACGGCGACACCCAGGCTTGCGAACCCTGCTTCGTCAAAGGGAGAAATCTGAATGAATACAACGTCAACCCGGATGGCCCCCGATTCAATGAGGCCAGGAATGCGGGAGATGCGGCTGGGGATGAGGTCCACGGAACCTGAGGTAATTGCTTCCCCCGCTAACCATCCGGAATAAAAAGTTTTAAGACGAAATTTGCCGGGGGTGGCGTTGGTCTGAAAGGCAAGGGCCTCGCCAAGACTGACCAATTGAATGAGTTCCAGGTCGGCAAGATTGTTTTTTTGAGTGGACATCAGAGCCTTGATGAGGGTCCGCGGTTCCGCCACGCCCGTGCCCAGAAAGATGCTCATGCCCGGGGTGATGCGCTCCAAGACCTCATCGGAGGAGACGAGTTTTTTGGTGATATCGAAATTCATGGTGATATTGGTATTCATGGTCTGTAGCGATAATTTATCCTTTCAGGCAGGTCATGTCAAATGCTCTTTTGATGATCTAGGCAAAGGACTTGACGTAATCACAAAAATTATACTACATAAAATTTAACATTATTTATCCTCAGAGGAGTGTGTATCATGATCCCCCGTTATTCCCGAGAAAAGATGGAACGTATCTGGAGCCCCGAGAATCGCTATCAGAAGTGGCTCGATATCGAGATCCTCGCCTGCGAAGCTATGACGAAGCTGGGTTTAATTCCGGAAGCCTCCTTAAAGACGATCAGGGAAAGGGCCGGTTTCGATGTGGAACGGATCGACGAGATCGAAAAAACCACCAAGCACGATGTCATTGCCTTTCTAACGTCGGTGACGGAAAAGGTGGGGGAGGATGGCCGATTTATCCACATGGGCCTGACCTCGTCGGATGTTCTCGATACCTCCCTGGCCGTCTTGATGCAGGAGGCCGCCGATATCCTGCTTGCAGATCTGAATGCCATTCTTGAGGTCCTGAAGCGTCGCGCCTACGAGCATAAATCCACTTTGATGATCGGCCGTTCCCATGGCATTCATGCCGAACCGATTACCTTTGGCCTGAAGATGGCCCTCTGGTATGGAGAAATGCAGCGAAACCGCGACCGTCTCCTTCGCGCCAGGGAGACCGTAAGTACCGGCAAGATTGCCGGGGCCGTGGGGACCTTCTCCTTCATCGATCCTTTTGTCGAGGAATATGTATGCGCGAAGCTGGGCCTGAAGCCGGCTCCCGTTTCTTCACAGATTGTCCAGCGGGACCGTCATGCCGAGTATTTCTGCACGTTGGCCATCATTGCCTCGTCCCTTGACAAATTTTCCCAGGAAATCAGGCTACTCCAGCGGACGGAGGTCCGTGAGGCGGAGGAATATTTCTCCCCCGGTCAGAAGGGATCCTCCGCCATGCCCCATAAGCGCAACCCCGTCCTTTCGGAGAATCTGTCCGGCCTGGCAAGGCTGATGCGCTCCTATGCCCTGGCGGCCCTGGAGGACATTCCCCTCTGGCATGAACGCGATATCAGCCATTCCTCCGTAGAGCGGGTCATCTGCCCCGATGCGACGATCCTCCTGGATTTCATGCTCAGCCGGTTTACGGGCATGGTAGAAAAGCTGGTGGTCTATCCCGAAAGAATGCTCCAAAACCTCCAGATGACCCATGGCGTCATTTTTTCGCAGATGGTCCTCCTCAAATTCATTGATAAAGGAATGTCCCGGGAAGACGCATATGCCGTGGTCCAGAGGCAGGCCATGCGCTCCTGGGAGGAGGGAAGAGATTTCAAGGCCCTCCTGGCTGAGGATGACCAGGCGAAGAGTTATTTGGGTCCTGACGAGCTTGACGCCATCTTCCGCACGGATAATTTCCTGGGGAAGGTGAATTTCATCTTCAATCGCGTCTTTGGTAAGGAATGATGATTATTTTGCGATGATGGTGTCCCGTCGCCAGTGAACATCGTCCCGTTCGGGAAAATCGATGTTGTAGTGCAGCCCCCTGCTTTCTTTTCGCATCCGGGCGCAGCGGACAATAATTGCCGCCACCGTGGCGATGTTGCGGAGCTCCAGCAGATCCCGGGTAATGACGAAATTCCGGTAATAATCATCAATCTCCCGGGAAATGAGATCGATCCGCCGGTCAGCCCTTTCCAGACGCTTGTCGGAGCGGACGATTCCCACATAATGCCACATGCAAAGCCTGATCTCGTCCCAGTTGTGAGAGACGACAATTGATTCGTCGCTTTCCGTAGCCCCTCGGGGGTCCCAGGGGGGAATCGTGATGTCTTTATCCCGGATATGTCTAAAATCTTTCTGAATTCTTAAAAAAGCCCGATGGGCGAAGACAATTGCCTCCAGGAGGGAATTACTTGCTAAACGATTGGCCCCGTGCAGTCCTGAGCAGGCCACCTCGCCAAAGGCAAAAAGCCGGTCGATGCTTGTCTCCCCGTGTTCGTTAATCATGACGCCGCCGCAGAGGTAATGGGCGGCGGGGACGACGGGTATGGGATCGGTGGCCATATCGATGCCATAGAGGAGACATTTTTCGTATATGTTCGGGAAGCGGGTCATCACAAAGTCACGGTCCTTGTGGGAGATGTCCAGAAGGACATAATCATCTCCCGATTTCTTCAGTTCCGTATCGATGGCCTTGGCAACTACATCCCGGGGGGCAAGACTCTTCATGGGGTGATATCTTTCCATAAAGGACTCGCCGTTTTTAAGCCTCAGGATAGCTCCTTCGCCACGGACGGCCTCGCTGATCAGGAAGGATTTAGCGTCGGGATGAAAGAGGCAGGTGGGATGAAACTGGATGAATTCCATGTTGGCTATTTGAGCGCCGGCCCGATAGGCCATGGCAATGCCGTCGCCGGTGGCGATATCGGGATTGGTGGTTACCAGATATACCTTGCCGCAGCCACCGGTTGCCAGGATCACATATTTCGCCTTGAAGGTGTGAACCCGATTATTATTGAAATCGAAGACATAGGCGCCAATGCACCGGTTTGCTGAAATATCGGTCCGGCCGGTGACGAAGGATTCCATGATAAGATCTATGGCGATGAAGTTTTCATAGATGTGGACCGTTTTTTTACGGCTCGCGTGTTCATTGAGGGCCCTTTCTATCTCCCGGCCGGTCAGGTCCTTGGCATGGAGTACCCGGCGCCGGGAGTGACCGCCTTCGCGACCCAGATCGTAGCGACAGTTGCCGCCGCTTTCGTCTCTGGTGAATTCCACTCCCCATTGAACAAGCTCCTTGACCCGCTCCGGACCTTCCTCCACGACGAAACGGACGACATCTTCCTTACAGAGATCGGCCCCGCAACTGAGGGTATCCTGAATGTGGGAGGCAAAGCTGTCTTCCTCGTCCTGAACGGCGGCGATGCCGCCCTGGGCGTAATTGGTGTTCGATTCGAATTTCCACTTTTTTGTCACCACGGCCACTGTCCCCAGTTCTGCCGCCTTGATGGCGAAACTGAGGCCGGCGATGCCGCTGCCCAAGATAAGAAAGTCAGTCTGAGTCTCCATGATGCATATCGCCCCAAAAGATATTTACAACTCTGCGAAATTTCTATATACCTCCTGTGATATTTTGTAAAAGGAAATGAATGGGGAGGTTTCATGCTGATTTTGGGGATTGAATCATCCTGTGATGAGACGGCGGCAGCGGTCGTCCGGGATGGAAACTGCGTCCTGTCTAATGTTATTGCCTCACAGGTTAAGGTCCACGGGAAATATGGTGGGGTCGTTCCGGAGATCGCCTCGCGAAAACACACGGAAGCGATTATTCCGGTGATTCTTCAATCTTTGGAAGACGCCGGCGTTGGTCTTCGTGATATTGAGGGAATCGCCGTGACCAGAGGTCCAGGTCTGATCGGTTCCCTCCTGGTCGGCCTTTCGACGGCCAAGGCTATCGCCTTTGCAAGCGGTCTGCCGATGGTGGGCGTCAATCATCTGGAGGGCCACATCGCTGCCGCGCTGCTCCTCGCAGCCCCTCCTGCGTTCCCCTTCGTGGCTCTGGTCGTTTCCGGGGGGCATACCAACATCTATCTATTTAGGGATTTTCAGGACTGCACCTGTCTGGGACAAACCCGGGATGACGCCGCCGGCGAGGCCTTTGACAAGGCGGCAAAGCTCCTGGAGATAGGTTATCCCGGGGGCGTGGTCATCGACCGTATGGCCAAACTGGGCAATCCCGGGGTTATTGCCTTTCCCCGGGCCATGCGGGACAGTCTCGATTTCAGTTTCAGCGGTGTGAAGACGTCCCTCCTCAACATGGTCAAAAAACAGGGACGTCTCTTTACGGAAGCAGAATTGCCAGATGTCGTTGCCGGCTTTCAGGAGGCCATTGTCGATGTACTGGTGCAAAAAACCCTGAAGGCGGCGGAAAATATGGCAATAACAAGGGTCGTAGTCTGCGGCGGCGTGGCAGCCAACAGCCGTCTGCGGGAACGTTTTTATCAGGATGGGAAGGAAAAGGGGATAGAGGTCTTCATTCCCCCCCCCGTTCTCTGTACGGACAACGCCGCGATGATCGCCGTCGTCGGCGAGCAACTCCTGACAAGGGGAAAACGGGACGGCCTGGATCTAAACGCTGTTTCGCGCTGGCCTTTAGAAATCCGGTCATGAATATTATAAAAAAGCGGAGCAAGGAATTTTACCACCGATTTATCAGTCTGAAGGGAGAACCGGCAAATATTGCCATGGGGATGGCCATTGGCGTTTTTATCGGTGTGACGCCGACGATTCCTTTTCATACGGCCATGATTATTGCCGTGGGCGTCCTCTTCAAACAGAATATCACTGCCGGTTATCTGGGGTCATGGCTCATTTCCAATCCCGTGACCATCCCCGTGTTATATTTCTGCCAATATGAGCTGGGGAGTATTATCCTCGGTTTGCAAAAAAGCGCCTGGGCGCTGAATGATTATTCCCTTGAAGGTGTGATGAATCTGGGCTGGCATATCCTTTTTCCGCTTCTGACCGGCGGAATTATTACGGCCCCCTTCTTTGCCGTTCCCGCCTATTTTCTTGCCCGTCGTTTTGTCGTGGTCCTTAGAGAAAGGAACCTCCCTTGATTTCATCCGGAAAAATCCTGAAGAAATACCAGGTGCAGCCCCTTAAACGTCTCAGCCAGTCTTTTTTAAGGGACGACAATGTCGCGAGAAAAATCGTCCTGGCTGCGGACCTCCAAAAAACGGACATCGTTCTTGAAATCGGCGCCGGACATGGCATTCTTACTCGACTATTGGCCCCGGAGGTTCGCCAGGTGATCGCCGTAGATATAGACCCGGCGATGATTGCAATTCTGGAAAAGGAACTGGTGAAGGAACAGGAGGGGAAAATTCGTGTCATCCTTGCGGACATCCTCAAAATGGATATTGCCGGATTATGCGAGGGGCTTCCGGGGCAGCAGCTCAAGGTCATCGGGAACATCCCCTACGCTATCTCGACGGAGATACTGTTTCATCTGCTGGCTCATCGCCGGATGATTTCACAAACCGTCCTCATGGTCCAGCGGGAAGTGGCGGACCGTCTGACGGGTCTGCCCGGAACAAAGGCCTATGGCGTCCCGACGGTTTTGCTCTCCATGCATGCCCGATTGGTAAAGCTTTTCGATGTCTCTCCCCAATGCTTCTATCCGCGACCACGGGTAACATCATCGGTCATCTCGCTTACGTTTCGAGAGCGGCCCCGGGTGGATTTATTGGACGAGCTTTTTTTTACCAGGATCGTCAAAGCAGCCTTTTCCAGTCGGAGAAAAACGTTGTGGAATAATCTGAGAAGCGCCGCCTGGCTGCATGTTGAAACTGATGAGTTAAAAGCGGCGCTGGCTTCCTGTGGACTTGACGAGCAGATTCGTGGTGAAGCCCTTCCGGTAGAGATCTTTGGCCTATTGAGCAATAAGCTCTTTGCGGCTTCACAATAAGACGGCTATGTCGTCAGGTTTCCGGACTATGACTGGTCGCTCAATGAACGCAAGGAGGCGCCATGACAAAGGAAATGAATAACTCCGTCCCCAAGGGCCATATGGGATCGATCTTGAAGGCTATCATCGTGGCAGCAGTCGTCGTCGGTGTCCTCCTGGCGGCCAGGCACTTCAATTTGCAGCAGCTATTTCGTAGCGCTCTGGCGTGGATCGATGCGGCCGGTCCCATCGGCCCCCTCGTCTTCTTTGGGCTCTATATCGCAGCCTGCGTGCTCATGTTGCCCGGATTGATCCTGAGCCTGGGGGCGGGCGCGGTCTTCGGAGTCGTCAACGGCTCTTTGCTGGTCTCACTTTCCTCCACGGCTGGTGCAACGGCTGCTTTCCTGGTCGGGCGTTACTTGGCGCGGGACTTGGTAGCCCGCCGGGTAGCGGGGAACGCCATGTTTAGCTCGATAGATGAGGCAGTTGCTTCCGAGGGCTGGAAGATCGTCGGCCTCACCCGGCTGTCACCGGTTTTTCCTTTCAACCTCCTCAACTATGCCTTTGGATTGACACGCGTATCCCTCCGCGATTATGTGCTGGCCTCGTGGATTGGGATGATGCCCGGCACGGTGATGTATGTCTATCTCGGTTCGCTGGCTGGCAGTCTGGCGGAGCTGGGGACGAAGGAGGGCGGAAACGCTCGCTCGCCCGCTGAATGGGCGTTATATGCCGTCGGCCTGATTGCCACCGTGGCGGTCACCGTGGTCATAACGCGCATCGCCCGCCACGCCCTTAGCCGCTGTATGAAACCGGTGGCGGAAGGGAAGAAAGTACCTTGACGGTATTTATTCTATCAAGATATAAGGCCGGGGCGTACTCCTCACCCGAATAGTTCCATCAGGGACTTGCCCGCCGTATCCCGGATCGACTCGTCGTAAAGGGAAGACATTTCATTCGCCTCGGGATTGATCTCAATACAGCGCGCGTTGTTCTCTTTTGCGAATCGTGGGAAACCCGCCGCCGGATAGACAACACCGGAAGTACCGATACTCACGAAGAGGTCGCAGCAGCGGATTGCGGCTATGGCCTCGCTCATCACGCCCTGGTCGAGCATGTCACCAAACCATACAATGTCTGGTCTCAGCCAGCCCCCGCATTTTTCACATTTGTAGCTTTTATACCTTTCGCCGATGTCCTCTGATATGCCATCGTAGGGGCACCTCAAACGCCAGAGACTCCCGTGCAGCTCGATGACGTTCCCGCTTCCCGCTCGCTGATGCATTCCGTCGATATTCTGCGTCACCACTGTCACCCGCGGGTGTTTCTTCTCCAATGTGGCGATTGCCGTGTGTCCGGGGTGAGGTTTACAGGCGAGGACCGCCGCACGTCTCAATTCATGGAATTTTATGACTTTTTCCTGATTGCCATCAAAGGCATCCTGGCAGGCATATTCCTCCCAGCGGTACTGACTCCAGACGCCGCCGCGTCCCCGATAAGTGGGAACACCACTTTCAGCCGACATCCCTGCGCCGGTGAAAAAGACGATGTGCTCATATTGCTCAGGATCAATTGTTTTCATGTATTCAAACCCCAAGATGGAGGCTACCACGACTCCTCATGTTTCGCAATAACAACAAGATATTATGTCAAACAAAATTGATACTATAAATCTTTCCTGAATCAGTGGCACTAAATGTGCGAGTTATCTGAAATGATTAAAAATCAACCCTTGATTGCATTATCCTCATTTGAAGAAAGCACAGCCTGCATCTCAGCTGGAGCCCAGTGAAGGATATGATGATTCAAGTTGTCAA
>JANXZC010000138.1 GCA_025355725.1 Syntrophus sp. (in: bacteria) | reverse complement strand
GACATTTGACGTCAAATGTCAATAAGTAAGCCTGACCCCATTAGCTATGTTCCTGGGTCTTGAGGAAGGTTACTTCCGGCCAGCTCTCCATGCAGCGTTCCAGCCGGTATTCACTGGCGGAAAGAAAGGTTGGGCGACCTTCGGCGTCAAGGGCCAGGGAGTTTTCGTTCTTCAGTTCAAATTCCTTGAAACGGCTTTTATCGTCGCAGGTGACCCAGCGGGCAACGTTGTAAGGCGTCTCTTCAAAAACTGTTTCAGCGCCGTATTCTGTTCTGAGACGCTCGGCAGTCACATCAAACTGGAGGACTCCGACCGCTCCCAGAATGTAGTCGCTCTTCCCCAAGGGCTGGAAGACCTGCACCGCCCCTTCCTCGGAAAGCTGAACCAGCCCCTTCTGGAGCTGTTTGCTCTTCATGGGGTTCTTCAACCGGATACGGCGGAAGTTCTCCGGGGCGAAGCTGGGGATGCCCATAAATTTCAGCGACTCATTCTCCGTGAAGGTATCGCCTATCTTGATATTGCCGTGATTATGGATGCCGATAACGTCGCCGGGAAAGGCCTCTTCGACATGGCTACGGTCCTGGGACATGAATATTGTTGCGTTGGCGATGGTAATTTCCTTGCCCAGGCGGTGGTGAATCACCTTCATCCCCCGGCGGAATGTCCCCGAACAGACTCTCAGGAAGGCGATGCGGTCGCGATGGGCAGGGTCCATGTTCGCCTGGATCTTGAAGACGAAACCAGAAAATTCCTCTTCGTAGGGGGAAACCTCTCGTGTCGTGGTGGCGCGCGCTATGGGGGCCGGCGCCATTTCCACAAAGGCGTCGAGGAGCTCTTTCACACCGAAGTTGTTGATGGCACTGCCGAAAAAGACGGGAGTCTGGTTGCCCTTCAAATACTGCTCCAGTTCAAAGGGGTTGGCAGCCCCTGTCAGGAGATCCACTTCCTCCCTGAGTTCCCTGGCCTGGCTTCCCAGGATGTCATCAAGGCGTGGATCGGCAAGATCGGTGATCAAAACACCCCCCCGGGGCTGGGTATGCCCACCGGGGGTAAAGAGGTGCAACTCCCGGCGGTAGAGATTATAGACGCCCCGGAATGACTTTCCCATGCCGATGGGCCATGACATGGGGACGCACTCGATCTGGAGCTTCTCTTCAATGTCGGCAAGCAGTTCCAGGGGAGCCAGACCGTCGCGGTCCAGCTTGTTGATGAAGGTGATGATCGGGGTGTTCCGCATCCGGCACACTTCCATGAGCTTTTCCGTCTGCGGCTCCACGCCTTTGACGCTGTCGATGACCATCAGGGCACTGTCCACTGCAGTAAGCACCCGGTAGGTGTCTTCGGAAAAATCCTTATGACCCGGTGTGTCGAGGAGATTAATTTCGTAGTCACGATAGTTGAATTTCATGACCGAGGTGGTGACGGAAATGCCCCGTTCCTTTTCGATGCTCATCCAGTCGCTCGTTGCATGGCGGCCGGCCTTGCGCGCCCGGACGGCCCCGGCCTGCTGTATGGCCCCGCCAAAGAGCAGCAATTTTTCCGTCAGGGTGGTTTTCCCGGCGTCGGGATGACTGATGATCCCGAAATTACGGCGGCGGTCCACTTCTCTTCGATGGTTCTTATCCAAATTATTCAACCTCAAAAGCTATTTTTATACAAAAAGCCGGGCTTTTAGGGCCCGGCCTTCAAGTTGGCGCTAATATAATGATGGACCTTCAAAAGTCAATGATTAAGATGAACGATGAACGGAACACCGAAGAATCCAGCATGGTCTCCTCAAATTATTCTCGATACTCGTTTCTTCAGTCCCCTCCAGAATTCAGGGCAAAACTTTGTCCTGTTCGCCTATTATTGAATAACATCAAATTGATGCCATATGCCTGTATCCTGCATGCCCTCCAGTATCGACAATGATCTCCCTACAACCTATTTGGCGTTTTCCCTACTTTTTCTCTTTTTCCGCGATTTTCAGATTCTTGATCGCCTCCCCGTAATTAGGGCGAATTCTGATTGCCTCCTGGAAATGAGCTATCGCCTGGTCAATGTTTCCTGTCTGGGCATAGGCGATGGCGATGTTGTTGTGGCCCTCCGCGAAACCGGGCTGCATCGCGAGCACCCGCCCATACACAGGCAGCGCCTCTCCATAACGTCCCTGCCCGGCCAGGGCCGCGGCTATGTTGAAGATGGCTTCGACATAACCGGGACGGATCTGCAAGGCCTTCTCAAATTGCGGCATGGCTTCCCCATACCGCCCCTGCCGGGAAAGAGCGGCCCCCAGGTTATTATGGGCGAGATAGTTATTTTCCGTCACGGCAACCGCCTGGCGAAATAATGTCTCCGCATTTTGCCAGCGCCCCACCTGTACCACGGAAATCAGAGCAAAAAAGACGATAATGACCATCCCTGATGTAGCAGCGACTGATTTTAAGGTATCGCTGTCAGAAATCTGCCGTAATTTTCTCTGTTCCGTTAATTCCCCCACTCCCCAGACGATGGCGATAAAAACGCCGATCAACGGTATATAGGTATAACGGTCTGCAAAGGCATGGCCCCCGATCTGAATGAGACCGATAACGGGAAGAAGGCTGATCAGATACCACAGCCAGCCTACGAGTAAATAAGGCGCGGATTTAAACTGTTTAATGGGAAAATAGCTGATCACCCCCAAAACCGCCAGAGAAAGGGCAAACGTCCCCAGTGGCCAGGCGCCCGGATGAGGATAATGAACGGATAGGTTAAAGGGAAGAACCGTTTTGTAGAGATAAAAACTATAACCGACAATGCCATTGGTCATCCGTACAAAAAAAGGAAATTCCTCGAAAGACTTCAGCGCCCCCGCCTGCTGCTCCGCCATCATCGTCACAACCCCAGCCATGACCCCAAAGATCAGAAACGGGATTTTTTCCCCCAACGCGAGTTTCCAGTTCAGGCGCCAATTTCCCCGCGACAAACGATTGCAAGGCCAAACATCCAATAAAAGCATGATTACTGGAAGTGTAACCACCATCGGCTTGGCCATCAGACCCAGAATAAACGAGAGAAGAACCGAAATATATCGTCCCCAGCCCGGCCTTTCAACGTACCGGGCGTAAAGATACAGGGAGAGCATCCAGAAGAGGCCACTCAGGACGTCCTTGCGCTCCGCTATCCAGGCTACGGATTCCACATGGAGGGGATGGAGGGCGAAGAGAGCCGCTACCAATCCGCTTTTCCAGAGGGCACCGGTCAGACGATGCAAGGCGGCAAAGAGAAGCAATGTCGCAGCCAAGTGCAGCAATACATTGGTAAGATGGTAGCCACCCGGATTCAGCCCCCAGATTTCACGATCTACCATGAGGGAAAGCCAGGTCAGGGGATGCCAGAAACCAGCATCCGTGGCCGTAAAGGCCCACCGGATAGACTCCGCGGTCAGCCCGGCCAAAACTTGGCCCTTCTCGATGACATAAACATGATCGTCAAAAAAGACAAAATCAAAGAAGGCCAGCCGTCCAAAAACAGCCAGCACGGTCAGCGCCAGTCCCAGGCAGATCAACCGCCGCCATTGGAATGGACTGTCAGCGATTTCAGGCATAGGCAAACCTGATTTTTTCGGTGTGGCTAATTGATTCTCGTTCATATGTTAAGGCAGCGCCCCTTTTTGAGCATTACTTACTTTGCGCCACCTGATAAGAACGAAGCCAAGCAGTCCGCCAAACCCGAGCCAGGCAATCGCTGAAACCCAGGCGCCGATGACAAACGCCAGCGGGCGATATTCGACGCGCAGCAAATGTTCACCGGCAGCCAGCGGTATGGCCATCAAGGTATAGTTGGCCGGTATGATTTCATATTCCTTTTGCACCCCCGGAGACAATGACCTCACTCGCCAACCACGGCTGTAATTATCAGTGATCAGCAAAATAGCCGGTGAAGCAAGATTCGCCTTGATCGTTGAATGATCTCCCCCTCTATCCATAACTGTATAAGTGTTTTTGGCGTCTGTCTTCACATGGCCAGATATGGGAGCAGGCACAGGCGCCTTCTCAAGAATCACCGTCCGGCGCGGATCAAAGTTCGGTTTCCCCAGCTCCTGAAATATCTCCCGCCGGCTCCCCGCCACCTGCCAATCATGAACCAGGGAAATAAGCGGCATCCAATCCTCGTATTCCTGGACCGCCACTCCTTTATCTCCGGGGGTAAAAACATATCGCAGCCGGAGCATCTTGAAGAGCGGATGATATTGATTAATCTTCAAATAGGTCGTCGCCTTGTCCGGGTCCGCCCCTTGCGTCCAGGCCATAAACTGCACATAACGGCCCATCGCCACCGGCCCATATCCCCAGATATCCTGAGCCCCGGTGGACATGGCCGTATTGGCGTTGACAAAGTTCAAAATCCGGTAATCCCCCGGATGGGCCTTAAAAAACGCCTTAAATTGAGAGATCTTCAGATCGTCATAAGCAAAGGTCGGGCGATTCATTCTCGCAAAGGTAAACATTTCGATGACCGCCAGCAGGATCAGGACATAGACGATGCGGCGGGAAGAGCGGAGCAAAAATAACAGGCCTGCCACGATCAGGCATAAACCTGTGGCCACATACAGACCCAGGGCGGAAAACCTTGCCGCCTCTGCCAGGAAGGCGCCATTCCTGAACAGGCTTAAGGGGAAGTATGATTCGCCGGTATTCGCCACGAACTGGACCATACTTCCCCATAGGGAACTGATGGACGTTGCCGAAGAGGCATGAAAAATCCAGGCCGCCATTCCCCCCAGAATCAATGCAGCAGCCAAGGGAATCACGAAGAACTTCGGTGAAGTAATTTCCTGGCGGATCAGCCGATCCATTCCGTAACCGGCCAGCAGAATCCAGAACAGGGAAGCAAAGAACATAAACTTGGACGTCCCGCGAAATTTGTTAAAACCGGGCAGCCAGTCAAACAGAATCATGAACACAGGCGTATGGGCTCCCAGCGCGAAAATCGTCAGTATCAAAATCATGGCGATCAGCCCATATCGCGTCCGTCTCTCGCAACTAACAGCGCCATAGATAGCCATGAAGAAACCGGATGCCCCTGTGAACAGGCACATCTCCCAGAGATAGCAACGCCCCCAGTAAGGAAAATCCTGGATATCGCCAAAGAAAAACGGCGCCACGAGGGTAATGAGATTTCCCGGCGGGAAGCTGAACATGGCGGCAAAACCTGTAGCAACACCGCTGCTGCGGAGACCTTCCTGGGAGGCCGTCAAAACGGGCAATATTTGAAAGGCGGTGAGGAGCAGGCTTCCAACGGGAATAGTCAAAAGACCCAGAATAACGTATCCCTTCTTTACGATGAAAAAAAGGCGGATGCCGCTATACAGGACTACGGCAATGGCCGTGTAATAGATATATTGGAACTGCCCGGTCAGCATCTGCATGGCCACGGCGAAGATCCCCAGCAGCACCCATTTGAGAGACGGCTTGTCCATCATCCCGTCTATGGCAAGAAAGATCAATGGCGCCCAGGTCATGGCGCAGAGATTACCCACATGGCCGGCAAAAACATGCATAAAATATGGTCCCGAAAACATGAGCAGCACCGCCGCCAGCAAACAGGCCAGCGGATGGAGCTGCCGGTGGGCCGCCCACAAATACATGAAGAATCCGGCGAGAAATATGTGAAAAGCGATGCCCGCATTGACAGCCAGCGGCAAGGGAAGGAAGAGATGAAAAAAGTGCGGGGGATA
>JANXZC010000137.1 GCA_025355725.1 Syntrophus sp. (in: bacteria) | reverse complement strand
GGTCGCACGACGTCCCGGCGTCCTGGAGGAGACGTCGGAGCTCCCTCTGTTTGTAGATCCGGATGTGCCCCCCCGGTTCTTCATGATAGGCCCGTGAAATGAGCCAGCAGATCCGCTCGGGCAGGTATCTGGGGACACTGACCACCAGATCGCCTCCCGGTTTGAGAATGCGGACTATTTCCCGGATCGATGCCGCACTATCAGGAATATGCTCCAGGACTTCGGAACAGACCACGATATCGAAGACACTGTCCGCAAAGGGCAGTCGGGTTGCATCGCCTTTCATAATGCACCATTGGCCGCCCTTTTCCTGCGCCATGAGGGACAAATAGCCTCTCGCCTGGCAGAGATCCTCCCATTTCAGATCAATGCCGACGACATCGATTCCTTCCTTGCGAAAGGCCTCACAGAGGTGACGTCCGGCCCCACAGCCGGCGTCCAGGACCTTCATGCCCTTCTCCAAATGGAGTCTATTGAAATCGACGGTCAGCATCGATGGTTTCCCTGTACACTTCAACGGTTTTTCTGGCGGCATGTTCCCAGGTCAGGGAGTTCATAACCCGCTGGAGACCTGCTCTGCCTAATTCTTCTCGCTTTTGCGGGTGATCGAGAAGATCTTCGATGGCCCCGACGAGGGCCCGAGTGTCCCCGGGGGGAACAAGCACTCCGGCATCCCCAACCACCTCGGGAAGGGCGCCTCCGGTGGTGCTGATGACCGGAACCCCGCAGGCCATTGCCTCGCCCGCCGGCATCCCGAATCCTTCATATAGGGATGGAATCACGGCCAGGGTGGCTTCCGCATAATACCCGGCAAATTCCTCATAGCCGATCCTGCCGGTAAAGTGAACATTTTCCGAAAGCTTCCAATCCTTGACCAGCTTTTCGACAACACCGTCCTTTTTAGGTTCGCCGATGACGGTCAGGTGAATGGGGCGGCTTTTTCTGATTATCGTCACCGCTTCGAGGAGATAACGCAACCCTTTCAGGGGCGTATCGGCGCTGTTGGTCGTCAGCAGATGATGGGGCTTACGTTTGATGTGGGACAAGGGATAGAAATAATCCGTGTTTATCCCGTTGGGAACGACACGGAACTTGTCGGTGGCAACCCGGAAATCCAGGCCGATGTCCTTTTTGGAACATTCCGAAACCGTGATGATTCTCGAAAGACGGCGGGTCACCCGTTTCTGCATCCTAATGAAGGCATACCAGCGAAGGACCTTTATCTTTTTCAACAGGCTCGGCGATGCCTTGAGTTCCACATTCCGATCCACCGTAATGGGATGGTGAATCGTGGCCAGCGTTGGAAAACCCAGGCGGGGAAGCCCTAAAAGACCATAGGCAAGACACTGATTGTCATGGACGATATCGTAGTCATGGCGTCGGGCACGCAGGTATTGATAAACACGCCATCCGAAGGTGAAGGGTTCCGGAAATCCCCCGGCGCACATGGAGACGTACTCCATCTGATTCAGCGGGGAAAGGAGATCCCGAATATTTTGAATTTCGAAGAGGTGGTCAGGATTATAGAGATCCAGACCAGGGAGTTTATGAAGTTTTACGCCATCGGCCAGAACCGGATAAGGAGGGCCGGAGATAACGTCTACCTCGTGACCGAGATCCCGCATGGACCGGCTGAGGTAGTTTATATAGACGCCCTGTCCGCCGCACGTCGGATTCCCCCGATAGGTCAATAAACATATCTTCAGACGGCCATTCCGCTTTTCATTTTTTGTACCCACAATAATTGGTAAACCCGCAAAAAGTCGAAAAAATGGTCATCTTCGACGGCTTCGTAAAAAGATTCGCAGGCAAGGCGCGCAAATCCTGAGGAATGAGGCGTACTTTGCGTACGCCGCAGTGACGAAGGATGCAGCGCAACGCAGCATCCGGACTTTTTACGAAGCCGTCATAATTGATCACCTGTCATGGAATGAGTCCCGCCTTTTTTACCAATGCTTCTGAATTACTGAACATCTGCTGTATTTCCGCATCGACCATGCCCGCTCCCCGGGCGATCTTCGCTGCCATCTCCTTTGATACAAGGTCCTGCGGACCGTGGGTATCCGTGTCCAAAACCAGAGAGGCCCCGTACTGCCGCGCCAGTCTGACTACATGCCCATTGCTCAGGCTGTGGCCACGCCGCGTGGTTACTTCCAGATAGATTCCCTTCGCCGCTGCCAGGATGACATCTTCTTCCGCAATCAGTCCCGGATGGGCCAGAATATCGATATCCGTTTCCAGGGCAGCCCTGTTTGTACCCGGCGCTACGGGCTCCACAATTGTTTCGCCGTGGACAACAACGATCCGGGCGCCAAGTGATCTGGCCTCGGCAACGAGTCCCGCAATATGCTGCGGCGGAACATGGGTCAGTTCGATCCCGCAGATTACCTCCATTGCGTTGGCATCACTCAGGGGCTTACAGATCCGGGCTATCCGGGGAATTATGAAATCGATGTTCGAGGCGTCGCCATGATCCGTAATGGCGATGGCCCGATAGCCTTTTACCCTGGCCCGCCGCACCAGTTCCGCCGGAATCAGTTCACCGTCGCTGAAAATACAATGGGTGTGAAGATCGATCACTGTTTACTCCTTCTTTCAACCGGGGGTCACTCTTAGCAGATTTCTGACCGCCGGTCAACACAAGATAGGAATATTATTAAGGCCATGTTCACACCTCTGGAGTAAGACACCGGAGTAAGACTTTTGAATAGCACAATTGACGGGTTGCCAAAATACGTTGACAATATCCACAATTTGCCATTATTGTTTAAACTACTACCTGCGAGGACATATTTATGAAAACTGATCTCTTTTTTTATACGGGCACGGGCAATTCTCTCTGGACCGCCCGGACTTTGGCAGACGAACTGGGGGAGGCCCAAATATACCCGATTTCCCAAACCGGCAGTGATCCGATACGGAGCGGGGCCGATGCGGTGGGGATCATTTTCCCGGTCCATATATGGGGATTGCCGCGCAAGGTGATCGCCTTCATAAATGCGCTGGCTGTTGATCCTGACAAGCACTACTTCGCCATCGCTGTGAACGCCGGTCAGGTTGCCGCAACCCTGCTGCAAATGAGAAAACTAATGAAGGACAAGGGATTATTGCTATCGGCGGGTTTTGAGCTGACCATGCCGTCCAATTACATCCCCTGGGGCGGGCCCGGACCGGAGGACAAGCGTCGGCGGCGAATCGGCGCGGCAAGGAAAAAGATCGGCGGGATCGCCGTCATGGTTGCCGGACGGGAGGAACGGCCGGTTGAAAAAGGACCCCTGTGGCAAAACATCCTCTTTTCCTGGCTTAACAAACTGGCTTTCCCCTATGTCCCCACCATGGATAAGAGCTTCTGGGTCGATGAGAAGTGCAACGCCTGCAATATCTGCACAAAAACCTGCCCCTGTGGAAATATCGAGATGAAGACGGACCGCCCCGTATGGCTGCATCACTGTGAGCAATGCCTTGCCTGCATCCAGTGGTGCCCCCAGGAAGCCATACAATTCGGCAAAAAGACTCCGAACTATGAGCGTTATCACCATCCGGAGGTAAAACTGAAAGATGTTCTTGCCTTCACAGCAACGAATGGAATCGGGAAATCCGGCGGCGATTGAACTATGAAGCTATGCGGTCGGTAAGGTAACTCCACTTGCCTATCCCATGCAGCGATTTGGACGCTATTCTTTCCAATCTTCGAGTTTCAGGTTTTTAATTCTTATAAATTCGTTTGTATTATTGGTAACAAGGATGAGATTGCGCGCAACTGCCTGAGCTGCGATGAGCATGTCGTAAGGGCCGATAAGATTTCCTTCTTTTTTTAGCTGTGATCTTATAATTCCAAAGTGTTCAGCGTCGGTATTACCAAAATCAATAATTTCAAATGGAGCCAGAAATTCAGTTAAGGATATTCTGTTTTTCTCAATGTTTTGACTGTTGTAAACGCCAAATTGCAATTCGGCTACCGTGACGCTGGATAAATAAACGGTTTGTTCGAGTACACTGCGCAATTTTTCCAGGACATAAAGAGGCTTTCTGTTCTTGATAAAAATACAGATATTTGTATCAAGCAAATACATTACAGATCCTTTCGCTCCTGCATTTGCGGCTGTTCTCTCCCGTTTTCCATGAAATCATCGGTAAACCCATGTAGGCCATGGAGGAATGTTTCCCAAACGCGGTTTTTAGGAAAGAGAATGACAGAATCGCCAACCTTTTGAATTAGCACATCTGTCCCTTCAAAATTGTATTCTTTGGGCAGACGAACCGCTTGGCTACGTCCATTTTGAAATAATTTAGCTGTTTGCATGTTGCACCTCCACGATTGATATAGATCTTGGTATATATCTTGTCAAGCTAAAAAAATCATTTTCCCCAGATTCTCGTTTTTTATTTACGTCCAACGCCTGCATAACCGGGAGTGGCCCGCCAGGGACACGATCCGGTTCATGCGGTTGTTATGCTCGTAAGTGATCATTGTCATTCATAATATCCTCAAGCGTATTAACTTCTGTTTTTCTCGTTATTGGGTCTATCCTGAATCAGTGGCACTAAATGTGCGAGTTATCTGAAATGATTAAAAATCAACCCTTGATTGCATTATCCTCATTTGAAGAAAGCACAGCCTGCATCTCAGCTGGAGCCCAGTGAAGGATATGATGATTCAAGTTGTCAA